>CAXDSX010000036.1:0-15530 GCA_963992075.1 uncultured Pseudomonadales bacterium
AGTGTCCGAAGGTCCAGTTGCGACTCTCATGTTTGAAAGGCTCTCCTTATAAATCGTGGTCTGTAGTCGGGGACTTACCTATAATGTGTCAGCTTGAGTTCGACAGATAATCTTGAAACGTCTTGGAAAATTGCAGGCTTTCCTTTGAGCAGTAATGACTCGGAACGCCGGGTCGTATCGGGAATGCGGCCTACCGGTCGACTACACATTGCCCATTATCACGGCGTCTTGAAAAACTGGGCCCGTCTCCAGCACGAATACGATTGCTTCTTTTTCGTCGCTGATTGGCATGCGCTAACGACGCATTACCAAGAGACTGGGGACATCGAACAATTTACTCTGGATACGGTGATCGACTGGCTAGCCGCTGGAGTCAGCCCAGGATCTTGTACCATGTTCGTGCAGAGCCGGGTGCCGGAACATGCCGAATTGCACTTGCTTTTGTCAATGGTTACTCCGAAAAGTTGGCTCGAGCGCGTGCCGAGTTACAAAGACCAGATCACTAGACTGCAGGACTACGATCTCGATACATACGGTTTTCTTGGGTATCCGGTGTTACAAAGTGCGGATATTTTGGTTTATCGAGCCGGTAACGTTCCGGTCGGCGCGGACCAGGTTGCTCACATCGAACTGAGTCGAGAGATAGCGAGGCGGTTCAATAACATATACGGACGCGAGCCCCAATTTGAAGAACATGCGGAATCCGCGATTAGAAAGATGGGTCGAAAGCCAGCGCGACTGTACACCAAAGCGCGGAAGGATTATGTCGAGAGAGGTGATATTGAAGCACTTGAAAGAGCTCGCGCTTTGCTTGCAGAACAGCAAAATCTCTCGGTTGGTGATCGCGAGCGTCTCTTTGGGTATCTGGAAGGAGGAAGTCGAATTATCCTGCCCGAGCCGCAGGCATTGTTGACGGATTCGCCGAAAGTTCCCGGTCTCGATGGCGAGAAGATGTCTAAGTCGTTAAATAACACGCTGCGGTTACGAGAAGATCCGATCGTTGTTGAAGAGAAAATTCGGACTATGCAGACGGATCCACAGCGCGTACGTCGCGATGATCCGGGGGACCCTAGTAAATGCCCTGTTTTTGAACTCCATGAAATCTATTCCGATCTGGACGTTAAGGATTGGGCGTCAAACGGTTGTCGAAGTGCGGGAATCGGTTGCGTGGACTGTAAGGGGCCCCTGATAGACGCGATAAATAAGGAACAAGCTCCGTTTATCGAACGGGCAGAGCAATTCGAAAATAACCACGATCTGGTGCGTTCAATCATTATTGAGGGTTCAGAAGCAGCGCGAGAAGTCGCGCGAGAGACACTTGAAGACGTTCGAAGTGCAATAGGTATTTCATATCGATGACTGATATTGCCGGCAAGTCGGGTCAGTCGGATGACGAAACGTGTACGAAGCCAATTGCCGAAACGGCACCGGATGATGGAGTCGTAGCGATCGTTCAAGGGAAAGTTGTAGAAGAACTTCCGAACGATCTCTACATACCTCCTGATGCCCTTAAGTATTTCTTGAAACTTTTGAGGGGCCTTTGGATCTGTTGTTGTACCTAATTCGCCGACAAAATCTCGATGTTCTCGAGATCCAGGTCGCCGAAATTACGCAACAATACATGCAATACATCGAACTGATGTCGGTCCTACAACTTGAGTTAGCCGGGGAGTACTTGGTCATGGCTGCGATGCTCGCCGAGATCAAATCGCGAATGTTGCTTCCCCACAATCGTGATGTTGACGAGGATGAAACTGATCCTCGGGCAGAGCTAATCCGTCGGCTTCAAGAATATGAGGTATTCAAAGAAGCAGCTGCGCAGATAGACGCCATGCCACGAGTCGAGCGCGATGTACATGTCGCTAACGTCGAAAGACCAGGCCTCGTTGTTAAACGCTCAGATCCTAGAGTGGACTTTCGCGAATTGGCGATCGCACTTTCCGAAGTGCTTAATCGGGCCGACTTATATAAACGTCATTCGGTTATGGCGGAACCCCTCTCGGTTCGAGAGAGAATGTCAACAATACTCGAACGAATAACAGGAGCTAGCAGCTTTCTCGAATTTGGGGAACTGTTCGAACTTCAGGAAGGGCGTAAGGGTGTCGTCGTAACGTTTCTAGCGTTACTCGAGTTATTGCGGGAAGGCTTGGTTTATATCTCTCAAAGTGAGCCGTATTCGCCGATTTATGTTAGCGCAAGGAGCAATGTGGTAGAGGGTGAGGAATGATGGAAATTGGAGAGGTGCGGAGAATAGTTGAGGCGGCCCTGTTGGTTGCTGGTGAAACTCTCTCCGTTGAACAACTTGAGCGGCTATTTGTCGAAGGAGATTTGGATAGCGAAGAACCCAGGGCCCTGTTGAAAGAAGTACTTGGAGAAATCGAAATGGACTGCTCGGAGAGAGGTTACGAGCTCGTAAGGGTAGCCTCTGGATACAGGTTTCAAGTCCGACAGGGTTTGTCAGAGTGGATTAGCCGGCTTTGGGAGCAAAAACCGCCTAAATACTCTAGAGCTTTGTTGGAAACCCTTGCGCTGATTGCCTATCGGCAACCGGCAACGCGTGGCGATATCGAGGAAGTCAGGGGCGTAAGTGTTAGTTCCAACATTATGCGGACGCTAATGGAACGTGGTTGGATTCGAGAGATCGGACATCGCGAAGTTCCTGGCCGTCCGGCCCTTTATGCGACAACGAGGGGATTCCTCGATTACTTTAACCTGAAATCGCTCGATGATTTGCCTCCATTGTCGGAAGTAAAGGCTCTGATTGAGCCTGTTTTGTATCATGAGGCTGGTGAGGATTTCGATGTTGGTCGTGACTCCGAAACGGAAATCGAGGCCGGCACCAAAGAGACTGTCGTACACATTGAAGACGTTACAGACGCCGCCATAGAACTTGATGAGTCGGACGGGGACGAGCGTAAAGACGCAAGCAAATTGGAACCACAAGATAATGATGGCGACGCGCGACCTTTGGCAGAGGTCGTAAAACTCCCGACACCCGACTGAGTTCGGAGCTCTATTGGAAACCGAAAAACTGCAGAAGGTGCTCGCTTCTCGTGGACTTGGATCGCGCCGAGAAATGGAGCGATGGATACACGTGGGACGCGTTCGAGTTGACGGACGAATTGCAACGCTCGGGCAGCGAGTGACGAAAGACGCCGACATTTCGGTTGACGGTCGAGAGTTGGCCCCGCAGAAATCAACAACCACGCGAGTACTAGTGATGAACAAGCGGGTTGGAACGATTGTATCGGCCTCACCGACAGATAGTTTGGCGTCTGTATTCGACGAATTACCGTTATTGACGGGTAGTCGTTGGATCGCCGTGGGGCGTTTGGATGTTAATACGAGTGGACTGTTGTTGTTCGTTAACGATGGGCTATTAGCGCATCGACTCATGCATCCCAGTACCGGTATCGATCGCGAGTACGCTGTCAGGGTTGAAGGCAAACTGGAAGAAACTGGGATCGAGCTCCTAAAAAAGGGAGTGGAGATCGACGGCGAAATTGGTCGATTCTCCGACGTCCGATACTACAACGGGCACGGATCTAATCATTGGTACCACGTTGTGTTAATGGAAGGTCGTAATCGAGAAGTTCGAGTTTTATTTGCCAGTCAGGGGGTGAAAGTCAGTCGCCTAAAACGGGTGCGTTTTGGTCCCATAGTTCTTCCGTCAACGCTCCGACGAGGTCAATTGATGGAAATGAGCTCGGACGATGTTCGTCGTATTTGCGGTCTAGTGAAGGTTCGATTTAGTCCGCCGGAACGAAACAGGAATAAAAAGTCCGATACCAAGAATTCGGTATTGATTCCGTATCCTGGGCTTTTGACTCCGGCAGTCAACAGTAATTAGATTGTCCTCTGGACATCTGCCTGTGCCTCGATCTTGCAGAGTTTCCGTGCGTTACGACGAATTCGATACTAAGGTTTCTGTGCGCACAGGAGATAGTTAACGGAGGGGTTGTTGACTAGCTTGCATCCACGAGTGAGTGGGTTGTAGCTGTAGCCACTGACATCCTTTACCAATAGACCGGCATCTCGAACCGCGCCAGCGAGTTCGCTCGGCTTGATAAACTTTTCGTAATCGTGTGTTCCACGCGGTAAAAGATTCAGAACATACTCGGCACCTAGAATAGCCATCAAGTAAGCCTTCGTATTGCGGTTAATTGTCGACAGAAATACCATTCCGCCAGGACGAGTAAGCGTGGCAAGCGCATGAACGGTGGACCGGAAATCTGGCACGTGTTCTAGCATTTCTAATGCGGCCACAACTTGGAATGATTCCGGTTCGACTTCCGCAAAGGACTCCGCTGTGGATTCTATGTACCGGATCTTCTCGTCCATGTGGGTCTCGATCGCATGCAATTGAGCGACTCTGAGAGGGCCAGAAGCCGCGTCGATACCGGTTGTCACTGCTCCCAGTTCAGCGAGACTCTGGGTCAGTATTCCACCACCACAGCCGACTTCTAGTACGTCAAGACTCTCCACTCGAATTCGGTCGTTGATGTACTTCAAACGAGTGTTATTGATGTCATGTAATGGCCGGAATTCCCCGTCGGGATCCCACCAACGATGTGCTAGTGATTCGAATTTTTGAATTTCGTTGGGGTCGACGTTCATTCCAACACCTTCTCCCGCCACGTTTGCGCTGAGGCGATAATTTCTTCGATATCGAGACGTTTATACGATCCGTTGTCGTACAAGAGTTTGCCTTCAACCCACGTATGACTGACGTGATTTGCAGCGGGTGTATGGATGAGTTGCGTGTGCGCGTCGAAAAGAGGTTGAAGACTCGGCTTGTCGACGTCTATCGCGATCAAATCGGCGGCTTTTCCAGGCTCGATCGATCCAATTTCAGTTTCTAACCCAAGTGCTCGTGCTCCTCCTAATGTCGCTGTTTCGAGGATTTGCGCAGGCGAGACGCGCGTCGGCTTCTCGTTGCCGTAGTTCGCGAGTAGCAGAGCGAGCCGGGCCTCGCTCAACAGATCGAGCGCGTTATTCGAGGCTGCTCCATCGGTTCCCAACGCCACGGTGATACCCGCATCGTAAAGTTCCGCGATCGGGCACGTGCCACTGTTGAGCTTCAGATTGGAATACGGACAGTGGATCACTTTAACGCCGCGTTCAGCTACACGGGCGATTTCTTGTCGAGTCAGAGCCGTCATGTGGACGGCTTGTAACTCCGGTACCAACATCCCGTGCTGGTCTAAATACTCAATCCAAGAGTGGCCAAATTGCTCGCGGGCAGCGCGTACTTCTTGTGCGGTTTCATGTATGTGCATTTGGACCGGGATACCAATCTCAGCCGCTAACGTGAACACTCGAGTGAGCACGTCGTTTGGCACGGCGTAAGCGGAATGTGGACCAAATGCTGGGTGAATGGTTGTGTTACTTCGATAATCGTCGCTAAGTTCTACCCCGCGGTGTATGCATTCATCAACCGTAGTCGAATACAGATTAGGAAGCTCGATTATCGGAAATGCAATTTGTGCGCGAAAGCCCGATTTAATAGCAATGGCGGCGGTCACTTCAGGGAAATAGTACATGTCGCTAGCGGTGGTCACGCCAAGACTCAACATCTCCGCGATCGCTAGCTGCGTTCCGGCCGCGACGAAGTCCCGAGACACGATGTTGGCTTCGAGTGGCCAAATTGTTTCGCGTAACCAGGTATTCAACGTTTGACCGTCGCCTATTCCGCGCATTAACGACATTGGAAGGTGCCCGTGGGCATTGATCAAACCTGGCATCACGATGTGATGTCTCAAGTCGATTTCCTCAGCATCGGGATGACTCGTGAGAAGCGAGCGGTTGGGGCCTATTGCGAGAATGCGTCCGTCTTGTATAACAACACCATGGTCGTCGAGAACTTTGTTCGAAGGTGAGATGGGCAATAAATGTCGTGCAAGAAGGACAGTCTTTGTGAGCATGTCAGGCATCTTCGCGAGTATAGCGGAACAGTATTTCAAATCCGGCTAGAGGTTGGCCCAATTCCTCCTGAAGATAGCTTGGACATGGTAGAATCGGAACGTTCCCAACACCGTGATTTAACGACTGGATGACCAGCTTGTTTCCCTCTTCCGATGTCTGAAGACGAGAACTCGACAGAGTCCGAAAGTGGTACCGGATCGGGGGGTAACGATCTTGTCGCCGGAGGGCCGCCTACAGGAGACGTAGAGATCCCACCGGTAAATATCGAGGATGAACTGCGCGAGTCTTTTATCGGTTACGCGATGGCCGTGATCGTTTCTCGCGCGCTACCAGATATCCGGGACGGGCTCAAACCGGTGCACCGGCGGGTACTGTTCGCGATGAGCGAACTGAATAACACCTATAATCGTGGTCCGGTAAAAAGCGCAAGAGTGTCGGGTGAGGTCATGGGGAAATATCACCCGCATGGCGACTCATCCATTTATGAAACTATTGTTCGCATGGCTCAGCCATGGAACATGCGGTACCCGCTTGTAGACGGCCAAGGCAATTTTGGATCGATTGACGGAGACCCCGCCGCGGCCCCTCGATATACAGAAGTCCGGATGACGCGCTTTGCCAGCGACTTATTGGCCGACCTAGAAATGGAAACGGTCGAATTCGAAGACAATTACGACGAGACCTTGACGATGCCATCGGTCTTGCCAACCCGGGTGCCGAATCTGCTTGTCAACGGCTCGACGGGCATTGCAGTTGGGATGGCGACCAATATTCCGCCGCATAATTTGCGCGAGGTAGTTGATGGCTGCTTAGCGCTTCTTGAGAATCCCGAGCTCCCCATCGATGCATTGATGGAACACGTTCAGGGACCTGATTTCCCGACTGCCGGGATCATCAACGGACGAGCAGGTATCGTCCAGGCGTACCGGACCGGTCGTGGGCGCATATATGTAAGAGCTCGGGCCGAAGTCCAGGGTAAAGACACCGGCAAGGAATCGATCATTGTCACCGAGATCCCGTATCAATTGACTACTAGAAAGTTAATTGAACGGATAGCCGAGCTTGTTAAAGAGAAACGGATTGAGGGTATTACTGAGATTCGTGATGAGTCCGACAGGGACGGCTTAAGAATAGTTATTGAACTGCGACGTGGTGAAGCCGGTGAAGTCGTTCTAAACAATCTATACGCCCAAACTCAGATGCAGTCAGTTTTCGGGATTAACTGCCAAGTAATCATTGACGGGCAACCGAAACAATTAAATTTGAAGGAAATGTTGGAGGCGTTTCTAAGGCATCGTCGCGAGGTCATTACACGTCGGACGGTATTCCTCCTGAAGCGTGCACGACGGCGCGGTCATCTTCTCGAGGGTCAGGTCGTGGCCCTCGAGAATATTGATGCCGTTGTCGAGTTAATCCGGCAATCGCAAAACGCAGCCGAGGCAAGGACCGCCCTGTTGGATCGTGGGTGGGAGTCGGACACCATCTCGACGCTTGTGGAGAAGGTCGGACCAGACGCGTGCCGTCCCCTCGATCTGGATGACGCGTATGGTTTGCGTGATGGGGTATATCACTTATCCGAAGAACAGGCACAGTCTATTCTTGAAATGCGACTACATCGCCTGACTGCGCTTGAGAAGGATCAATTGATCGAAGAATACGAAGGAATTCTCACAGAAATCGAGGATCTGCAAACAATATTAGGGTCGACTGATCGATTGCATGCTGTGATTCGGGACGAATTGAACGAGATTCGTGAAAATTACGGGGACGATCGTCGTACCGAAATACTAAGTTCCCAAATGGATTTGACGGTGGAGGACCTGATCACAGAAGAAGACATGGTGGTCACGGTATCTCATCTGGGGTACGCCAAGACCCAGCCTCTTGAGGTGTATCAAGCTCAGCGTCGTGGTGGGCGGGGGCGTATGGCGACAACCGTGAACGATGAAGACTTTGTCGAGCATCTGGTTATAGCAAACAGCCACGAAACTCTTCTTTGTTTTTCGAACGCCGGGAAAGTGTATTGGTTGAAGGTTTACCAAATTCCACAAGGGAGTCGAGGTGCAAAGGGTCGGCCGCTTGTCAATATGCTACCGCTCGAGGATGGGGAGCGTATTACAGCGATACAGCCTGTTGGCGATTTCGAAGAAGATTCTTTTGTTTTTATGGCGACGGCCAATGGTACGGTCAAGAAAACGCCCCTAGAACAATTTTCGCGCCCGAGACCTAGCGGCTTAATTGCTTTGCAACTGGAAGAAGGCAATACCCTGGTGGACGTTTCGATGACGGACGGACACCGTGACATCGTGCTTGTTTCGAGCGCGGGTAAAGCGGTGCGTTTTAAAGAGTCCGATGTGCGTGCAATGAGTCGAACGGCGCGCGGCGTGAGAGGAATTCGGTTGTTGACCGATCAGAAGCTCATTGCACTCATTGTTCCTGAGGACGGCGGATACATGTTGACCGCTGCCGAGTTCGGGTATGGCAAGCGCACCTCGATCAGCGAGTTCCCCGTGAGAGGTCGAGGTACGCAAGGCGTTATAGCTATTCAAACTTCAGAGAGAAACGGAAGTGTCATTGGTGCTCGTCAGGTATTTGAGGGTGACGAGATTATGTTGATTAGTGATCACGGGACGCTCGTTCGGACCTCGGTCGACGAGGTCTCTGTGGTAGGTCGAAATACACAGGGCGTTCGGCTCATCGCATTGCGTGAGACAGAAAAGTTAGTGGGTGTCGAGCGGATTATCGAAACCGAGGCGAGCGCGCCAGCCGATCAGTAATCGCCCTAGGTTCGCCTTTCAGATCGCCCAAACCATGAGCAATGTATTTAATTTTTCGGCAGGTCCTTCCTCTTTGCCTCCAGCGGTGATGGAGATCGCTAGGGAAGAGTTCCGTGACTATCGCGGACTAGGCGTATCGGTCATGGAAATTAGCCACCGGTCCAGTGAATTCATGGAGATTGCGGAGCGGTCCGAAGCGGATCTCCGTGAATTACTGGATCTCAGCGATGATTATTACGTCTTATTCTTGCACGGTGGTGCGAGCCTTCAATTTGCGATGGTGCCGCTAAACTTGGCGCGTATTTCGGACACCGTTGATTATGTTGATACGGGTTACTGGTCGACGAAAGCTATTTCCGAAGCCAAACGGTTGGCGCAAGTAAATGTGGTAGCGACCTCTGAGGATCAAAATTACGATCGAGTGGTTGGTTTTTGTGATTGGAGGCTGTCGAAATCTGCTCGGTACGTCCATCTGACATCAAACGAAACCATTGGGGGCGTTCAATTCCGTGAGTTTCCGGATACAGGGGATACGCCTTTAGTTGTTGACATGTCATCCGATTTTCTGTCGCGCCCGGTCGATACTCATCGATGTGGACTTATCTACGCTGGGGCTCAAAAAAACGTGGGACCGGCCGGTCTATGCATAGTGGTTATACGTAAGGACCTTTGTGGAAATGAGCGAGACAACACTCCGAGCCTACTTAGTTACGGTGTTCATGCGCAACACAAATCAATGTTCAATACGCCACCAACCTATAATTGGTATTTAGCGGGCCTAGTTCTTGCTTGGGTGAAGAGTGAAGGCGGTTTGGTGGCCATGGAAAACCGGAATCGTCGTAAAGCAGAAAAGCTATACGCAGCGATCGACAGGAGTGATTTGTATCATTCGCCCGTGCAGCGCCCACATCGATCGATGATGAACGTACCATTTACATTGTTGGAGACTGAACTCGAGAGTCGCTTCTTGGAGACAGCAGAAACCAGAGGACTATCGAACCTAAAAGGCCACCGAAGCGTCGGGGGGATGCGTGCAAGCCTCTACAACGCGATTGACGAAGAAGCGGTGGACGCGCTTATTGAACATATGGAAAGTTTCGAAAGGGCCATACGGTAGAACGAGAATGGATGAGAAAGCGCTTGAGGAATTGCGGCAGCAAATTGACATGGTTGATCGCCAGTTACTCGAGTTGCTTAACGAACGGGCCGCTTGCGCACTGAAAGTTGCGGATATTAAGAGTGATGATGGAAGGGTCACGACTACTTCGTTTTATCGGCCCGAGCGGGAAGCGCAGATCATTGAACGGCTCCGATCCGACAACCAGGGACCGCTTTCGACCGATTCGGTTGAGCGACTCTTCCGAGAGATTATTTCATGCTGCCTCTCCTTAGAGCAGCCGATAAAGATTGCATATTTGGGACCTTCCGGGACGTACACGGAAGCAGCAACTAGAAGGCAATTTGGTCACTTCGCGAGGACAAGTCCGTTGAATTCGATCGACGAGGTATTTCGTGAAGTGGAGTCGGGTGGCGCACATTATGGAGTTGTGCCGGTGGAGAACAGCACCGAGGGAATGGTTAACCATACCCTCGATTGTTTTATGGCTACCTCTCTCAATATTTGCGGCGAAGTGGAATTGCCGATTCATCACGCGCTGTTGGCGAGCGTAGGAACTGATCAAGAACAGATCGACTGCGTGTATTCGCACGAACAATCCCTAGCGCAATGCAGAAGTTGGCTCGACACCCACCTTCCTAACGTCGAGCGTAGACCAGTTGCTAGTAACGCTGAAGCGGCAAAGCTAGCTGGGGAAATAGAACGGAGCGCAGCTATTGCTGGCGAGGTGGCGGGGGATAGCTATGGTCTCTCGGTACTGCATCGGAATATTGAAGACTTTACGGATAACACGACACGGTTCCTTGTCATTGGTGATCAGAATGTCGGTCCGAGCGGGCATGACAAAACATCAATTCTTGTTTCCACTCGTGACGAACCCGGCGCTTTATATAAGGTTCTGGAACCATTCCATCGAAGTGGGATTAGCCTTTCTCGTATTGAAACGAGGCCCGCCCGATCCAGTAACTGGAGCTACGTTTTTTTCATAGACTTTGACGGGCATCAGTCATCTACCGAAATATCCAGCGTACTTGAAGTAGTCCGATCGGTTGCGTTGGAGGTTCGCTCGCTTGGTTCGTATCCGCAAGCCGTTGGACGATAATGGACAATATTAATACGCGGGTGCTCGAGCTAGCTCCCTATCAACCAGGTAAGCCGATAGAGGAACTGAGCCGCGAGCTTGGAATCGGCGATGCAATTAAGCTTGCGAGCAATGAAAATCCACGCGGACCTGGACAGGAGGTGCGCAGAGTACTTGCCGACGCGATGAAGGGTACCTCAAGGTATCCGGACGGCTCGGGATACCGGCTGAAACGTACGCTTGCGGGTCGCTTGGGTGTTGATGAAGCGCAAATAACGCTTGGGAATGGCTCCAATGACGTATTGGAACTGGCGGCACGGGTAGCGCTTTCACCCGGGTCGGGCGGAGTAGTTGATGAACATTGTTTCGTCGTTTATCCGCTTGCGATAGCGGCGGCGCACGGCAAGGTGACACGCGTGGCGTCTATCAATTGGGGTCACGATTTGGATGGGATGGTGGCTGCCATCGACGGTGAAACGCGCATCGTATACATAGCGAACCCTAATAATCCGACTGGCACTTGGGTCAACAAGAGTAAATTGGAGAAATTCCTGAAACGGGTGCCGGAACGAGTTTGGGTGGTACTGGATGAGGCCTACTTTGAATACGTTGAACGGGACGACTATCCCGATGGCGTCCAGATGCTCGTTGATTATCGGAACCTAATTGTGACGCGTACTTTTTCGAAGATTTACGGCTTGGCTGGATTACGCATTGGGTACAGCGTTACGTCCGTCGAATTTGCTGACTTAATGAACCGTATTCGCCAGCCATTTAATGTCAATGCGCTGGCTTTAGCGGCCGCGGAAGCCGCTCTAACCGATGACGAATACGTCACTATGAGCCGACACCTGAACATGACGGGCATGGATTACTTGGTCGAAGGTATAGGTAAGCTGGGGTTCCGAGTTATTCCTTCGGCTGGGAATTTTGTTTGTTTTGAGAGCGGGCAGGCTTCCGGTGCGATATATCAAGCGCTGCTTCAGCTCGGTGTCATCGTACGTCCTTTAAAGAATTACGGTATGAGCGAACACTTACGGGTCACGGTAGGTTTGCCAGATGAGAATGCACGCTTCCTTGAAGCGCTAAGCCAGATTAGTTGAGGACGCTCATCGTAATTGGTACAGGGTTGATCGGCGGGTCGTTTGCGCTAGCTGCTAAGAAGGCGCATTTAGTCGAAACGGTGATCGGTTTGGACGACGATGAAAACGCGCTTATCGAGGCGAAGAAACTCGGTGTAATTGATGAAATGGGAGGTCCCGCCCAAGAGCCTGATCTAGTTTGCGTGGCTATCCCGACTCGCGGAATCGCTGACGCTGTCATTGATGCTCAGAAAAAATACGGTCCGGATGTCCCAATATTCGACACAGGTAGTGTTAAGGTTCCGGTAATTGAGGCATTCGACTCGGTTCCGGCCAACTTTGTTCCCTGTCACCCCATAGCAGGCTCCGACCGCCAAGGACCAGCTGCAGCGGACGCCGATCTATTCCAAGATCGCACCGTAGTTGTGACTCCTCTGGAAAGCACCAACGCGTCTGCCGTAACAGTAATCGAAAAAGCTTGGTCCGGCGTTGGCGCTCGCGTTATACGCCAATCTCCTGACCAACACGATATTGATATGGCCACCGTTTCCCACCTACCTCACTTGGTGGGCTTCGCGTTAGTTGATCTCCTTGCCAACAGCGAGACAAGCCTCAATGATCGAATTGGCGATGGATTCCGAGATATGACTCGAATAGCTGGATCCGATCCAACGATTTGGCGGCATATCTTGACTGATAACGCGGGGTGGGTGAGAAAGAAACTGGACGAACTGATCCGTATTCTTGAAACCATTCAAAACGCCGCCCAATACGATCCCGATGAATTGCAACGAATCTTGACGAACATCAGTGACTACAGGAAGCGCTTGGATGGCTAATCCACCCCCCGTCATTTGCGTAGATGGTCCGAGTGGCTCAGGGAAAGGCACTTTGGCGCGGGCGATAGCGAAGAAACTTGATTGGAACATACTAGATAGCGGAAGCCTTTACCGTATCGTCGGTCTTTACGCCTACTCATTTGACGTGTCTGTTGAGGACGATGACGCGTTGAAACAGGTTGTAGAGTCCCTGGACATCGAATTTGCTAACGAGCGAAGTCCCAATATAGTGGTAAACGGTAGAGTCGTAACTCAGGCGATTCGGGGCGAGGAAGCAACCCGGTATGCGAGCCTGGTGGCAAAGAGGGAAAAAGTACGTGCTGCATTGCTAGTCCGTCAGAAGGGATTTCGCAGACCGCCCGGATTGGTGGCCGATGGACGCGACATGGGCACTGTCGTTTTTCCGGACGCGAAATTGAAGATTTACCTGGACGCAAGCCCCGAAGAACGGGCGCGCCGGCGATACGCCGAGTTGAAAGATAAGGGTCTGAATGTTAGCCTGCCCGACCTTTTTCAAAGCCTTAAAGAGCGGGATGCTCAGGACAAGAATCGCCGGGTTTCGCCGCTTAAAGTGGCTCCTGACGCTTTTGTTCTCGATAGTACGGGTCTTTCGATTGCTGAGGTTATAGCGCAGGCGCTTGCGGCCGCAAAGCAAAAAGGACTACAGATCACTAACTGAGATAGGAAACTATGAGCGAGAGTTTCGCAGAACTGTTCGAAGAAAGCCTCACGACGGTTGAGATGGTTCCGGGGTCCATTGTGATTGGCACCGTAGTGGATATCGATAATGAGTGGGTTGTGGTTCACGCGGGGTTGAAATCAGAAGGAATCATTCCGAGAAACCAGTTTGTCAACGAGAGCGGTGAATTCAGCGTTGAAATAGGCGATCAGGTTAAAGTCGCGATGGAGGTCGTTGACGATGGGTTTGGAGAAACACGGCTTTCACGCGAAAAGGCTCGGAGGGCAGAGTCCTGGGACATGTTGGAAGACGCTTTTACCAACAACGAGCCCGTGATTGGAGTAATGAATGGCAAAGTCAAAGGAGGCTTTACGGTAGATATCAATGAAATAAGAGCTTTTTTGCCCGGCTCTCTTGTAGATATTCGACCGTTGAGAGAAACGATTCACCTTGAAGGCAAACCCCTTGAGTTCAAAGTAATTAAACTCGATCAGAAACGTAATAACGTTGTAGTTTCCCGCCGTGCCGTACTTGAGCAAGAAAATAGCGAAGAACGTGATGCGTTGCTTGGTTCGCTGGAGGAGGGTCAGGAAGTTAATGGAGTCGTCAAGAACCTAACGGATTATGGAGCGTTTGTTGATTTAGGAGGGATCGACGGTTTGTTGCACATCACGGACATGGCTTGGCGACGAATTCGGCACCCGAGTGAAATGGTGAATGTGGGTGATGAACTGCCCGTGAAGATTCTAAAGTTCGATCGTGAAAAAAACCGAGTTTCACTCGGCATGAAACAGCTTGGAGATGACCCGTGGGTAGAAATCAAAGGTCGTTACCCTGAGAACACCCGGGTACAAGCGGTCGTAACAAATCTGACCGATTATGGATGCTTCGCCGAAATCGAAGAGGGTGTAGAGGGGCTTGTTCATGTTTCCGAGATGGACTGGACCAACAAAAACATACATCCCTCAAAAGTCGTAGGCGTGGGCGATGAAGTGGAAGTGATGGTGTTGGATATTGACGAGGAACGGCGTCGGATATCGCTGGGAATCAAACAATGTCGGGAGAATCCGTGGGGTGAATTTGGGAGCAAGAATGCTGCCGGGGATCATATATCAGGTAAGATTAAATCCATCACGGATTTTGGGATATTCATCGGTCTCGAAGGTGGTATCGACGGATTGGTGCATCTATCTGATATCTCTTGGGATGAAGCTGGAGAGACCGCCGTTCGTCGGTATAGCAAGGGAGAAGAGCTCGAAACCGTCATCCTAGCAATCGATACCGAGCGAGAACGTATTTCGCTTGGTGTTAAGCAGCTTGAGAAGGACCCGTTTTCTGATTTTGTCTCGGAGCATGATCGCGGAAGCATCGTTCACGCAACAGTCTCCGAAGTTGAAGAAAAACACGCCGTTTTGACTCTTGCGGAAGGTGTAGAAGGCGTATTGAAAGCCTCTGAAATTAGTATCGAGGTAGTGGATGACGCTCGCCAGTCTTTGAGCATAGGCGACGAACTGGAAGTGAAAATTCTGGGACTCGATCGAAAGAACCGAACGATTACGCTTTCGGCTAAGTCTAGAGAAATTGACGACGAACAAGAAGCGCATCGAGACTACCAAGAGCTGGATGACGCTCGCGCTGGGACAGCAACTCTTGGGGACTTGATCAAAGCGCAGATGGAATCCGATGACGATGACGATGTTCCGGAAGAAGATAGCGGGACCGAGGAAAAATAACACTCGTGTGATGGAGTCTTCGAGATCGAGGACTCCGTAAGTCGTTTCTCCAGCCAACTCCAACTCCATGAAATATAAGGCATTTTACTTGTCGGGTGGATTTTGCTGTGGTAGGTTTTGTAGGGCTCATTCTCGGTGCTGGGGACCATGACAAAGTCGGAGCTTATCGATCGCATTGCTGCCAACCACTCTCAGCTGTCGTCGAAGGATGTTGAGCTCGCGGTAAAGGCTGTCTCTTATACACATCTGACGCTGCCGACGAATAGAGAGGTGTAGATCTCGGTGGTCGCCGTATCA
>CAXDSX010000037.1:0-15285 GCA_963992075.1 uncultured Pseudomonadales bacterium
AGAGACAGGATTAAAGACAATCCGGCCGCTATCTCTCTAATTTCAACGTCTCGTCGATACCATCTAATCGAAGGGGTTGCGCCCGCGTACCAATCATTGATCGAGCGCCAAGCGGAACTCATCATCGCTCAAGCCGTGTAACTTTTCAGGCGAGGATCGGTCAACGGCTAATAACGTTCGACCTCCACCCGATCTATCTTCTGAAATCCTCTCGGTAACTTCCTTCCGCGGCGCGCCCGTTCTCCCAAATAATTTTGCATATCTTGGAGCCGTAGCCCCAGGTGCCGTTGACCGGCACGCAAAATTAACCGATCCCGCTCACCAAACGTGGCGAGCGCAACGACGTATTCCTCTCTGGTTTTCAAATTCGCGATCGGAATGTTCATCAGCTTGCTCCCCTTACCTCGGTTGAGTTCGGGAACCTGACTTAATTCAAATACTAACAATCGACCTGTATTGGTAATCACACCAACTAATGTGTCTTCAAAAATAATCAACGGTGGCAACGCAACGCTATCTTGAGGCACATTGAGAACCGCTTTCCCCGATCGACTCTTCGTCACCATTTCTTTCAAAGGCCCGATAAAGCCGTAGCCAGCATCTGAGCCCAAAAGCACCCGCACATCACCCGCAGCCATACCGACAAACCTAGCCTCGGGTGGCGGATTCAATCGACCTGTGAGCGGCTCTCCCTGACCGCGAGCCGAAGGCAGGGTCCGAGACTGCAACGTATACGCTCGCCCCGTCGAATCGAAAAAGACACAGTTTTCGTTAAGCCGCGTATGCACAGCACCAGCAAACGAGTCTCCTGGACGATACACCAGATCTTTGGCGTCTACGTCGTGCCCTTTCGCAGACCGTATCCAGCCTTTATCAGACATAATCACCGTGACCGGATCATTACTGATCAAATCCTCGTCCGAGTACGCGACAGCCTCTTCCTCAGCCGCGATTTCAGAACGCCTTATGTCACCGTATTCCTTAGCTACTGCCTTCAACTCTCTTTTGATCAAGGTTTTTAGCCGCGCTTTGGAGCCGAGTGTTTTCTTGAGCTCACCCGACTCAGTCGTTAGCTCTACACGTTCAGTTTCGAGTTTCTCTTCCTCAAGCTTGGCGAGTTGCCTGAGTCGAAGGTCGAGAATTGATGTTGCTTGTACTTCCGATAGATCAAATTCTTTAATCAACTCATTTTTTGGATCTTCTTCCTCCCTAATGATCCGTATGACTTCGTCCAAATTGAGGTACGCGAGGAGTAATCCCTCTACGATGTGCACACGTTCTGCAATCCGTTCGAGACGGTATTCGATACGACGCCGTACCGTTTCCTGTCGGAACTTAAGCCACTCTTTAAGCAACTCTTTGAGACCAAAAACTCTGGGTCGTTTGTCCAACGCAATAACGTTGAAATTCATGCGGTGGCTACGCTCAAGATCCGTGGTCGCAAATAGGTGGCTCATCAGGCGATCTATATCAACCCGATTCGAGCGGGGCACCAAGATCAAACGGGTGGGGTTTTCATAATCAGACTCATCGCGAAGATCCGCCAGCATGGGCAGTTTTTTTGCCTGCATTTGTTGGGCAATTTGCTCAAGCACCTTTCCCGGCGAGACTTGATAAGGTAGCGCCGTAACGACTACCTCGCCTTGCTCCAAGACATATCGAGCGCGGGTCTTAATCGATCCACGCCCAGTCTCATAAGCGCTTTCAAGTTCGCTCTGATCACTGATAATGCGCGCCTCGGAAGGAAAATCAGGGCCTTTGATGCACGCCAAGATATCGCCAAGGCTCGCCTTGGGGCGATCCAACAACAAAACACACGCTGCAACCACTTCTTCGAGATTGTGAGGTAAGACATCGGTGGCCATACCGACCGCAATTCCAGTACAACCGTTCAACAAAATGAACGGGATCTGCGCTGGAAGCACATCGGGTTCGTCCCGAGTTCCATCGAAGTTGGGTGAAAAATCGACCGTCCCCTGAGCTACTTCGGTCAAGAGCAAAGACGCGTGTTGTGCTAGTCGAGCCTCGGTATAACGCGCAGCACCAAATGACTTGGGATCGTCTGGCGCACCAAAGTTGCCTTGCGGATCCACAAGCGGATATCGAAACGAAAAGGATTGGGCCATTAGCACCATGGCTTCATAGCAAGCGCTATCTCCGTGCGGGTGAAATTTACCAGTCACCTCGCCGACCGTTCGTACGGATTTCGCGAACTTGGCCTGATGATTAAGTCCCATTTGGGACATCGCGTATACGATTCGCCGCTGCACCGGTTTAAGCCCATCACCAACGTGAGGCAGCGCGCGGTCGTTGATCACATACATCGAATAATCAAGGTACGCCTTTTCCGTATAAGACCTCAGCGGTACAACTTCGATATCTCCAGCGGTATCTAACGTCATCGTTTACCTCCGTTCGAATCTGACCTAGTCAATCGCTGCTTGATCTCCCTTTGTCTCAAGCCACATGCGACGGTCCTGAGCTCGTTTTTTTGCAAGCATCATGTCCATCGTCTCGTGTGTCTTGCTATCGGAATCAACGGTTAGTTGCACCAATCGACGTGTGTCGGGGGCCATTGTGGTCTCGCGCAATTGCATAGCATTCATCTCGGCGAGTCCCTTAAAACGTTGTACCACTGGGACGCCCCGTTTCTTTTCCGCCGCGATCGTGTCAAGAATCCCTTCCTTTTCAGACTCGTCTAACGCGTAGAAGACTTCTTTACCTAGATCAATTCGATACAACGGGGGCATCGCAATGTAGATATGCCCTGTGACGACTAGCGCTTTGAAGTGTTTTAAGAAAAGTGCACAAAGCAGTGTCGCAATATGCGCGCCGTCAGAGTCTGCATCCGCGAGAACGCACACCTTGCGATAACGCAAACCAGCTAAATTATCGTTGCCTGGTTCCACACCGAGCGCGATCGATATGTCGTGCACTTCCTGCGATGCGAGCACCTGAGAGCCATCGACTTCCCAGGTATTAAGAATCTTACCCTTCAAGGGCATCACCGCTTGAAATTCGCGATCTCGCGCCTGCGTTGCGGAACCCCCCGCGGAATCTCCCTCAACCAAAAACAATTCAGAACGGTCTGGGTCTTGTGACGCACAATCTTTCAGTTTGCCCGGCAATGCCGGACCAGCGGTAATCTTCTTACGAGCAACTTTCTTACTAGCTTGAATTCGTTGTTGCGCATTGGCGATCGCTAATTCCGCGATCCGCTCCCCATCTCCATGATGCTCGTTCAGCCAAAGACTGAAAGCGTCTTTCGCAATGCCGTTAACAAAAACGGCTGACTGACGGGAGGACAAACGCTCCTTTGTCTGCCCGGTAAACTGGGGTTCCGCTAACTTAGTGGAAAGTACATAAGCGCATTGGTCCCAGAGATCTTCACCCGTCAACTTGATCCCTCGCGGCAATAAATCTCGAAATTCACAAAATTCTCGAAGTGCCTCCGCTAGTCCACTACGCAAACCATTGACGTGGGTTCCACCCATCGGGGTCGGAATCAAATTGACGTAACTTTCAGTGATGAGCTCTCCACCGTCCAATACCCATTGCAAAGCCCATTCCGCAGCTTCCTGATTGCCCTCAGCCGCATGAATAAAAGGTTCCGTCGGAACGCATGCACCTTCCAGTCCCGACCCTAAATAGGTCCGCAGTCCATCTTCGTAACACCATGTTTGGGTATCGGCCTGCCCTTTCTTCTCCTCAACCGAAAAACTTACTGTAAGGCCCGGACACAGCACGGCTTTCGCGTTTAGAAGGTGGCGTAAAGGATTTTCTGCTACACGCGTTGTGTCGAAATACCCCTTGTCGGGGAGGAAATGAATGCGCGTCCCCGTATTTCGTTTTCCCACCGTATCAATCGCCTTTAACGGATCCTTTGGCTCGCCGCGTTCGAACCGCTGCGAATAAAGCTTGCCATCGCGCTTCACGTCCGCGATCAGCCACTCCGATAGCGCGTTGACCACAGAAACGCCAACCCCGTGCAAACCGCCTGAGAAATTGTAGTGCTCGTTGTCAAACTTCCCGCCAGCATGGAGCTTCGTCAAAATAAGTTCGACTCCCGAAATCTTATGTTCTGGGTGAACGTCGACAGGCATGCCTCGACCATCGTCGATTACCTCAATAGAGCCATCTGCGAATAAGGTCACTTCGATCTCACGAGCATGCCCGGCAAGGACTTCGTCGACGCTGTTGTCGACAACTTCTTGCACGAGGTGGTTGGGACGCGACGTATCCGTGTACATCCCTGGTCGACGACGGACAGGCTCAAGACCCGATAAAACTTGGATCGACTCGGCTGAGTACGCTTTTGCCATCAGTGCTTCGTGTCTTTTAGATTCAAGCTCATCTCAAAGCGACTCGCCCTACCCACCGTTGTCTCAAGCGAGCCCTGTGAATCAAGAACAAGCCAGCGAAAACCGGGGCTTGTCGTTTCAACCGAGAATCGCTTCGAATCAGACCCGAACTGAAAACAGGTGGACGGTGTGGCCAAAAACCGCGTTTCACCTAGCGTACGGTCGAACTCTTGATGGATATGCCCAAAGATGTACGCTCGAGCTCGTTTTTCATTTAGTAGCGCTCCGACCAATTCTTCCCCACCTTCAATACAATGTACGTCAAGCCAGGACGTCCCAATCTCAATGGGTGCATGGTGTCCGACCACTAGGACCGGGCCGGAATGCTTCCCAATGTCATTCATCAATGCGCCGACCTGGGCCGCATCGACGCGGCCGCCTACTTCGTCGTCAACGTGCGTATCGACCCCTGCTATGCGCCACCCATTCAAGTCAATCGATGCCGTCGGCAATTCCTCGCGAAAGGTGGCCCCAATGTCGTGATTCCCTGGAACACATAAGATCGGACCGGCAAAATACTCCCGTACAAGGTTTAAGAACAGCCGATAGGTCGCTGGTTCTGCAAATTGCGCGATATCGCCGCTGCCAATCAATACATCCGGACGGTCCTGAAGAAAAGCTTGATCGAGTACTGCCCGTAGACTTTCGAATGTATTAATCCCGAGCAGGGTACCGTCCGTGGTAGGAAACAAATGGGTGTCCGTTACCTGCAATACCCTCAGCGATTCACCCACTTTCGGTTTTTCGTTTATCGGTGTTCCCTATCGAGCTTCTGGATAGCGCCTCATCTTCGGATCGTCACGGCTTGTTCATAGGGTACTTCGATCGCTAAGCCAAACGTCATACAAAGCCCGAGAAATTCACCTAAAAACCGATTAATTTGCCTTTTCTCGTCCCGTTGACGCATCTTGGGATTCGGGTATTCGTATATGGCTTCGAAGCGTCGCTGGTTCTGAATCTCAATCACCTCCGCCGACTTTGCATCGTGGTACACGCGAATACGAATACGGTTGGAAGGAGCCATCGACGACGCTTGTTGCGTCAACAAAATAACCGACGTGTATCGACTTCGTTCAAGTACGCTCATGCGAACGTTGACGACTTCTTCCCCAAAACAAAGCCGGAGATCTCGATGGTCGACAGACGCATGCTCTGGAAATAATTTCACGACTCGCGCGTAATTTTGATCACACTCCGCCATGTGCTCGACGAGATCAATATTGTAGCGTCGGGGTTTTCTCACGAGCCCTTAAAACTTTAACTATGAAGCATGAATTCTAACTGCAGCCCCTCGAGGTAGAAAGTAGAAAGGTCCCTATGGATAAAATGTAACCTTGACGTTACCATTCGCTTGTAGTAAATGTAACGCATAGGTTACATTTTTAGTGAGCGTAGTACTTGTACATGAGCGACACAATTTACTTCAAAGGCCTCTTCCGCCGTCCGGACGAAGACTCTTTATCGAATGAACCAACGCCTTCCCACTTATTTGGTAGAATCGCGCGCTTGCCCCGCGAAGCCTGCCACATGAAGTTTATTCTCATTACCGTCATCTTGATGACGCTGAGCCCATTGACACAAGGCGCTAGCCTTGAAGACGTCTATCGAGCTGCCAGAGACAACGATCCGGTCCTGGGCGGGGCAGTTGCTGGACGATTGGCACGAAAACAGACAGTGGTGCAATCACGTGCATCATTGTTGCCCACCGTGACGGCCTCGGGGTCGAAATCTGAGCAAACACGAGCTTACGGATCCCGGCTCGACATGAACCCAGCGAGCCCGACCTTTGGACAGACATACCAGCCTGAAGATGAAGACTTTGAAGGTCATAACTGGTCCGTTAATCTGCGACAACCAATAGTTAACGTGGCGAGCTGGTTTAACTGGCGGTCGGCGAAAGCACTTTCATCCCAGGCTGACTCGGACTACCAATCGACCGAATTAGCTCTCTACACGAGAGTTGCAGAGGCCTACCTCAACGTCCTCCGTGCACAAGCACGGCTCGATTCAACCTTGGCAACCGAAGAAGCAGTAAAACGTCAACTCGAACAAACCCAACAACGCTTTGACGTAGGTCTGGTCGCCATCACCGATGTACTTGAAGCTACGGCCGCGTACGACAACGCCGTCGTCAATCGAATTCAGTTCAGTGGCGACCAAGGCATCTATTTCGAAAGCTTAACCACCATTACCGGGATAGGCTTCGATGCCATTGACCGGTTAAGCACCCGTTTACCCATTGTCAATCCGGATCCGCGAGACGAAAACGAGTGGACCAATGTCGCGTTGACGAGTAACCCGCAACTACAATCCGCCCGCGACGCGTTACGCTCGGCAGAGAGCAGCTTGCGTGCACGACTCTCGGGTCATTTACCCACGGTCGACTTTAGTGCCGGTTACAACGAGAGCTTCTCGGGTGGGCTGTCTTTCTATGGAAATCGAACCTCAGGCAACACTTATTCACTCTCCGCTTCAATGCCTCTATTTCAAGGTGGCACTGTGCATTCCCGGTTTACCGAACAGCGGCATCGAGTTCAGGAATCCAAGGAACGGTTACGAGAACGAGAACTGACAACGGCCAGAGAC
Organism: uncultured Pseudomonadales bacterium; assembly: GCA_963992075.1. Classification (GTDB taxonomy): domain Bacteria; phylum Pseudomonadota; class Gammaproteobacteria; order Pseudomonadales; family Azotimanducaceae; genus UBA11889. The sequence goes on from CAXDSX010000037.1 coordinate 6,948, forward strand.
ACTCGAAATTTCTTCAGAGCCGTAATGACAGATGTGGCTCGCGTCGAGGCTCGCCTTAAGGCGATTAAGTCAAGGGAATCAGCTCTCGAAGCGGTCCGAACAGGGTACGAGGTTGGTACGCGTAACATTGTTGAATTGCTCCAGGCACAACAGAATCTGTTTTCTTCGCAGTACGATTATGCAGACTCAAGATACAACTACGTTCTCAACCTATTGCGGTTAAAACAGACAACAGGCGTTCTTTCCGAAGAAGATATCCTTGAGATCAGTACTTATACGGACTCAAACGATCCCGTGCGGAAGCTAACGACATTGTCGGGGCGCTGAGACGCGCCTTCAGTCCAACCCTAGTCTTCAAGACGAAGACCAAGATCACGGGCAACCCGCTCAATCGCTCCTCGATTATTCGACACGACCTGACGTGCAGCGCGTCCCTCAATCTTTCTTCGTTCCGAATCTTTCAGTAACTGATCGACCCTGCTTGCCAGTTCTTCCGCACTCACGGCCAAATGCAAACAGCCCGCGTTCTCAAATCGGTGTACGACCTCGGCAAAGTTGATGCGACTTGGGCCCATCACCATCGGCACGCCGTGCAGTGCTGCCTCGATCGGGTTGTGACCACCCGTGTCGTCGAGACTCCCGCCCACGAAGGCGACTTCAGCAGCCGCATAGAGATAAATCAAGGTCCCCATTTCGTCGCCTACGAGCACCTCACTGGGCTTAGGTTCACCCGACAAAACTCTGGCGTCGAAACCAAACGTCGTCGCCAATTGGACGACATCCGACGCCCTCGGCGGATGACGAGGTACCAAAATTAATGACAGGTCGTCGTGTTGCTTGATCAATAGTTTGTGGGCTTGCAAAACCACTTCTTCTTCGCCGGGATGAGTGCTACCCGCGATCCAAATTCTCTTGCCAAATTGCCAATTATTCTCGAACGCCACTCTTCGCGAATCGATGTCGTTGGGAAATTGAATGTCGAACTTAACGTTTCCCGTTACGCTCAACATCTCACGTTCAACACCTAATGCCGCGAAGCGATCGGCAGTGTCTTGGTATTGGCAATAAATGTGCGTCATGCTCGCTAGAGTACTGCCCATGAGAGCACCCAGACGTCGATAACCAATGGCCGAACGTTCAGAGAGCCGTGCGTTAACGAGATAGACCGGAACGTCTCGTCGTCGACACTCGCGAATGATGTTCGGCCACAATTCCGTTTCCATAAGCACTAACGCTATCGGCTCAACGCTGTCCATAAAGCGCCCCACGGCCTTCGGAAAGTCGTAGGGGCAATAACAATGTTCCACTTCCATGCCTAGGTGCTTCTTGACTTCCTCCGAACCGCTTGGGGTTGTTGTCGTTACCAAGAACGGGACACTCGGCGTCATCTCTTTGACGGCACGAATTAACGGTACAGCGCCTAACGTCTCTCCCGCAGATACCGTATGGAACCAAACCCCCTGACGCGGTATCGAAGCAGGAACGAACCCCATTCGTTCGCGTCGCCGCTCTCGGTACGGAGGTTCACGCCGACCACGGATCCAGAGGCGTAACCAAACGAACGGCAACGCCAAACGCGACAACACCCTGTACATCAATTCCGACAAAGGAATCCCATCAAAGCAAGCTGGCCGTCCTTATACACCTGCACTCACTTCCATTCGAGCCTGCTATAGGCGTCTGGATCCAGGCTGCTAGAATAAGACGCTATGCCGTTTCGACTCGTGTCACCGGCTCATTGGCCGACTTGGCTGCTGATCGCCATTGCCTTTCTTGTTGTCCGTCTACCTATACGCTACCAATTTCGCTTGGGTCGACTGATCGGAACTCTATTTCAACGCATTGGTGGGAGGCGGGCGAGGATCGCTGAAAAAAATATCGACCTTTGCTTCCCAGATCTCAGTGCTCAAGAAAAGCAGGGTCTCTTAAAGAAGGTCTTCGCGTCCACTGGGATCGCAGTCATTGAGACGGCTTACACGTGGCTACGTCCGGTCCATGACCTACTTCCGCGGGTACGCTTCCAAGGATTGGAGGTGTTGGAAACGGCCATAAACGAGGGCAAAGGCGTACTTTTAGTGGGCGCTCATTTCGCTGTATTGGATCTGGGAGGAGCATTTCTGGCCGCTCACTTTGACTTCGACTGCATATATCGAAAAAGCCGAAATCCTGTGATTGACTACATCAGCCTGCGTCGCAGGGAGGCCTTATACGGTCTCGTCATCGAACGAAGCGATATGCGGACGACAGTTCGCCAATTGCGGCAATTTCGAACGATTTGGTATGCCGCTGATCAAGACAATGGGCGTCGACATTCCGTATTTGCTCCGTTTTTTGGGATTCCAGCAGCTACGATCAACGTCACCAGTCGTCTCGCAACAATTTCCGGCTCGCCCGTTATTTTTATGAGTCACTTCAGAGACGAGTCAGATTATTCGTGGTCGGTACGCTTGCGCCGGGTCGAGAATTACCCGACAGGCAACGAAGTCGCCGATGCAACCCTCATGAACGCAGTAATTGAACACGAGATCCGCAGTGACCCGGCCCAGTACTTATGGGTGCATCGACGGTTCAAGACCATGCCCGAAGGAACCCGAAACTACTAATTCGTTCAATCCCTGTAGATCGGTGATTTCAAGCATCATCCTTGACCAAAACATGCCAATCAGGATGTGCATCACGTTTTCCACGAACCTGGTCGAAATAAAGTGATTGCAGTCGAAGAGTTACCGGACCGGGTTTCCCATGACCAATCACTCGCCCATCAAGTTCGCGAATCGGCAAAACCTCAGCAGCTGTTCCGGTGAAAAACGCTTCGTCGGCAATATAGACCTCGTCCCGAGTAATCCTCCTTTCAATTATCGGGATATCCAGTTCTCGAGCGAATACCAAGACGGTGTCGCGAGTAATACCGGGAAGGCACGAGGTTAGTTCGGGTGTATGGAGGACCCCATTTTTTATGAGGAAAAAGTTTTCGCCGCTACCTTCCGCAACATAGCCTTCGTTATCGAGAAGAAGCGCTTCGTCGCAGCCGCTGTCGATCGCTTCTCGAAGAGCCATGATTGAGTTGATGTAGTTTCCATTGGCCTTCGCTTTGCACATAGTTATGTTGACGTGATGCCTAGTGTATGAAGACGTCCGCACGGTAATACCCGTCTCCCGAGACTGCGGATCCATATAGTCTGGCCAGGGCCAACACGCGATCGCGACATTGACGGTTAGTCCGTCTGCTCGCAATCCCATGGCCTCGGATCCCAGGTATGCGACTGGGCGCAAATATCCTTCGTTCAACTGGTTGAGTGCAAAAACTTCCTTTTGGGCAGCATTTAGGTCCGATTCACTGAAAGGAATATCAAGCCGCAAAATCTGGGCAGAGTCGAATAGGCGCCGTGTGTGATCGTGCAGTCTAAAGATGCATGGCCCGTTCGGCGTGTCGTAGGCGCGAACACCTTCGAATACCCCAACTCCATAGTGCAACGTATGCGTTAGCACGTGCACCTTGGCATCACGCCAATCTATCATTTCGCCGTTCATCCAGATCGCACCGTCTCGATCCGCGAAGCTCGTTTCAGTCACCATGATTGCTCCGTCTTCCAACGGACAAGATTAGCGCAATAGTGCTCTACAGACATCGAGGCCGAATTACGCATTCCTATATCGGGACGGTCCCGACTTAGTGAGTTGAGGCGAATATCACCGTTAGACCCGCGACCACAACCTGTGCAGAATGCCCTTCTCGTTTGCCCGACGAGTTGGATGAAACTACCCGACACGATTGCTATGTTGCGAACCCTTGTTGCCGAGCCCTCAACAAGCTCCGTTACTACGTCCCGCGATCAAAGCAATCTGGCCGTTATCAATCATCTCGCGAATTGGCTACAGGGCCTTAAGTTCGTCGTCGAGGTTCTACCTGTTCCTGGCAAAGTGGGGAAGGCCAACCTGATCGCCACTCTTGGTGCCGGTGAGGGTGGTCTGGTTCTATCCGGCCATACCGATACGGTACCTTGCGACGAAAAATACTGGCGCACGGATCCTTACACACTTACCGAAATTGGTTCAGTCGTCCATGGTCTCGGCAGCTGTGACATGAAAGGTTTCTTTCCGGTCGCTTTGGAAGCAGCGTCACTTCTCCGTATCGAGAAGCTTAAAAAGCCCCTGACGATTCTAGCGACCTCCGATGAAGAGTCCTCAATGGCTGGTGCCCGACAATTGCTGCGCGACGGAAGACCAAAAGCAGACGCCGCGATCATCGGTGAGCCTACTGGCTTACAGCCGATCATTGCCCACAAAGGCGTTCTGGCTCTATCCATTACTGTAGAGGGAGCTGGAGGGCACGCCTCCAATCCGAACCTCGGCTCCAACGCACTCGACGCCATGCATGCCGTAATCGAAGATTTGCTCATCTACCGACGAGAATTAGCTGACAGACACACAAACTCAAATTTTGAAATCAATATCCCGACACTTAATTTAGGTTGCCTGCACGCCGGTGATAGCCCCAACCGGATCTGTGAAAAAGCGGAATTACAGATCGACCTGAGGCTACTACCTGGAATGGAAAACAAAGAGATGGTCGACACCATTCAACATCGCCTTATCAAAACGATGGCCACGCACGGAACGCGACTTTCGATCACCCAAATCAACGAGGTTCCCGCGTATCAGACATCCGGTGATGGCGAACTAGCAAGAACTTTAGCGACTTTAAGCCGACGGACCCTGGGGAGCGTGGCTTTCGGCACCGAAGCACCTTTCCTACAAAGTCTCGGTATGGAAACCGTGATTTTTGGTCCAGGGTCCATCGACCAAGCCCATCAACCGAACGAATACCTGGATTTAAATCAGTTACCCACCGCTCGTGAGACGCTAGAAAAAGTCATCCGCCACTATTGCTATTGAGCAAAGTCTGCAGCTCGAAAGGCAAGATTAGTCATCAAGACACAGGTCGGGTCGCATCGCGGACACCGTAGCAATTGAATCTGCAAGGATCCTTCTTAATTTCAGAGGTCGGTGCTTTTGGGGACGCTGACAAGTTTCCCCAACCTCTTCGTATACCAGTACCATCGCAGATTCTAAGGAACGACTAGAACACCTTTCACCATGAGCAACAAAAGACCCTACTCATCCATCGTTGTTGACGGCGTTGAACAAGCGCCCAGCCGCGCCATGCTTTACCCCGTCGGTTTTAGTGAGGCTGACTTCAAAAAACCCCAAATCGGTATTGCCTCGACGTGGAGCCGCGTAACCCCCTGCAATATACATATCAATGAACTGGCGGAATCGGCCGCAAAAGGAGCGGATCAAGCGGGGGCTAAGAGCGTGCTGTTTAACACCATCACGGTTTCCGATGGCATTTCCATGGGCACGCCCGGAATGCGCTATTCGCTGGTGTCGCGCGAAGTTATTGCCGATTCGATAGAAACCGTCGTCGGCGCGCAAGGTTTTGACGGGTTCGTTGCCATCGGTGGATGCGACAAGAATATGCCGGCGTGCGCCATGGCAATGGCTCGAATGGATCGACCTAGCGTTTTCGTATACGGCGGCACCATTCAGACGGGGACGAATCGCCGTGACATCATTTCAGTGTTCGAGGCCGTGGGTGCCCACGCAGAAGGTTCTCTTTCGGATATCGAACTCAAAGAGGTTGAACAAACTGCTATTCCTGGACCCGGCTCGTGTGCAGGCATGTACACAGCGAACACAATGGCCTCCGCTATTGAAGCGCTCGGCTTGTCCCTGCCAAATTCTTCTGCACAAGAAGCAGTGAGCGAACAGAAGCGTCAGGATAGCTTCGACGCCGGCGCCGCGGTTTCGCAATTAATCGATAAAGGAATCAAACCATCCGACATCCTTAGTCGAGAAGCTTTTGAAAACGCTATCGTGGTCGCGATCGCCTTGGAGGGTTCGACGAATGCAGTGCTTCATCTATTAGCGATTGCGCACGCCGCAAAAATCCCGTTGGAACTCGACGATTTTACCCGCATTGGAAAAAACGTTCCTGTACTCGCGGATATGCGACCCGCGGGTCAATACGCAATGTCAGAACTCATCAATATTGGCGGCGTTCAGCCGCTCATGAAAATATTGCTCGACGCCGGACTATTGCATGGGGATTGCCTAACGGTCACCGGGAAGACTCTCAGAGAAAACTTAGAAGACGTCGAGCCGTATCCAGCGGATCAAGAAATTATTCGCCCGCTAACAAATCCGATCAAGAAGGATAGTCATCTTGTGGTGCTTTACGGAAACGTCGCGCCGGAAGGCGCTGTCGCAAAAATCACGGGCAATGAAGGTCTGAGCTTCACGGGAATAGCAAGAACGTTCCACGGTGAAGAGGCCGCTATGCGAGCCATCATGGATGGGACCGTACAGTCCGGCGACGTTGTGGTCGTGCGTTACGAAGGGCCCCGAGGAGGTCCCGGTATGCGCGAAATGTTAAGTCCCACCAGTGCCATTAACGGCCGTGGTCTCGCTGGCAAAGTTGCCCTGATTACGGATGGTCGATTTTCAGGGGGCTCCTCGGGTTTCGTGGTCGGACACGTGACCCCTGAGGCGTTCGACGGCGGGCCCATCGGCCTAATCCAGGACGGCGACGAACTCACCATTGATGCAGAGAAGAAGGAAATCAACCTCAACATCCCCGAAACAGAATTTACAAACCGGGCCAAGACATGGAGCGCGCCAGAGCCATACGCCGATCGGGGAACACTTGCCAAGTACGCTCGACTCGTTTCTTCCGCAAGTGAAGGTGCGGTGACGGACAAGTACCTCTGAGCAAACTTTTTGGTTATCAACAACCGCGATCCGTTGGCCGAGCCGAAGTAGGTTACGCTCGTATAGCGCTTATACGTCCTTGTTCATTCGGTTTTGGCGAATTCGTACGTAAATCCGATAGCAAACTTGCCCGAGCCCGATACCGATCGCGTCCCAAAGTAGGTCGCGGATTTCCGCATGACGTTCGGGAATGAACGCTTGTGCTACCTCTAAAAGAACATCCATGCACACGGAACCCAAAGGATTTGGGGAGCGACGGTTGCCGGAATTCGGTAGACATCAAAATATGCGAGAACGAGAGCAAGCGTAAGGTATGCCAGTGCAAGTATGTGCAATACGACGTCGGGATATTGAACGACGACGTCTGGGTATGGGCTCTGCATAAGCGCTAGCTACGTACATAACGCCAGCGGCAACCAAAACCCTGCTCTATAGGCGATGAGCACGTACTTCAGCGCACTGTTTCTTCATGAACAAAATCAACCAGCCGCTTAACATTATCGACCGGCGTATTAGGAACGATACCGTGGCCTAAATTAAATATATGTCCCGGGCGTCCTCCTACTTCATTTAGGAGGTTTCGCGCTTGGCTGATCATGCTACTCGACCGCCCGCAAAGCGCGATCGGATCTAAGTTACCCTGGATCGCTCGACTGCCCAAACGATCCCACGTCTCAACCAAGGGAACGCGCCAATCAAGTGCCATTAGATCCGGCCCAGTGGCATACATCGCATCGAGCAAATGCGCATTGCCTGTTCCAAAGTATATGATCGGCACCTCCCCTTGGATGCTCAGCATCAGCCGCCTTGTAGCTGGGGCCACATAACGCTCATAGTCGGCCAGTGATAGGCATCCGACCCAACTGTCAAACAGCTGAATGGCTTGTGCCCCGGACGCGATCTGCAATCTCACGTAGTCTGCGACCGTATCCACGAGTTTATCCATCAGGGATTGCCACAACACCTCGTGGTCGTACATTAGCCCCTTCACATGAGCGTAATTTCGCGAGCTCTTCCCCTCAACCGCGTAGCACGCAAGCGTGAACGGCGCACCAGCGAACCCTATGAGCGCAACTTCCTGTGGCAAGTCACTTCGTATGCGACCCAGAGTTTCTACGATGTATCCACACCCCTCTTCCGCGGGAACGACGGTTAGGGCTTCTATCGCTTGTTGGTCACGCAACGGATTTTCAAACACCGGGCCAACACCCGGTTTGTAATCGAGATTAAGACCCATTGGCTCAAGCACCGGGAGCAAATCAGCAAACATTATTGCCGCGTCGACGCCTAGTATTCGTTGGGCGTCCAGAGTCGCTCTCGCCGCAAGGGAAGGATTCTTAAAGAAATCCAGGCTGGGGGTATCGCCTTTCAATGCATGGTATTCCGGCATATAACGCCCCGCCTGACGATTAAGCCAAATAGGCGTATACGGCGTGCTAGCGCCAGAACATGCATCCAAAAAGATTGACATCAATAACCAGTTAACAAGTCAATATCCTGTCTCTTATACACATCTCCGAGCCCACGAGACCGAGGCTGATCTCGTATGCCGTCTTCTGCTTGAAAA
>CAXDSX010000038.1:0-15168 GCA_963992075.1 uncultured Pseudomonadales bacterium
ATACCTGTCGCAATATAGCCAAAAAGAACGACTAGCCCGAGATATAGGAAATAGCGCTTGCCCGCGCCTCCCGCGCCCGTGGAACCCGAGCCACCGCCGCCGCGGCGCCCGAACAACCCGGATAGTTGGGATTGGAACTTACGAAACGCTTCGTCCAGGTCAGGCGGCCCTTGATCGCCGCCGCTTCCCCATGGATCGTTATTTTTTCCGTTTCCACCATCATTCCATGCCATGACGCATCCTCTTTAAGGCAAGGCCAAAAGTTTAGGGTCCGAAAAAGCCTCCTGCAAGGAAACACCTTCATGCGCAACAAGCCAATTAATTTGTTCCGCGTCGAGCCTCACCGAGAGAGTCATGGCCCCGTCTTCCTGCGGCGTTTCACCAACAACTGCTCCCAACTCGTATAGCCGTGCCCGAACCTTGCCGTTACTTGGGGCTAGACATACCTCGATCGGCTCGTTAACGACGCCCAGGCGTTGTCCAATTAGTTCTTTCAACGTCTCCAACCCCGTTTTCATGCGCGCGCTTACGTGGACTCGATTTCCGTACACACCTTCCTCTAACGCACTCCGATCGATTTTATTTAAAACATCAATCTTCGGTACCGTTCCGGCACCTATTTCCGACAGTACTCGATCGACCTCAGCACTCATCGACTCTTGCTCTATGGCCGCACTATCGATGACGTGCAGCAGCAGGTCAGCCGCTGAAACCTCTTCCAACGTCGCCTTAAACGCTTCAACAAGATCGATTGGCAAGTCGCGGATGAAGCCTACCGTATCAGCAATCACTACGGTTCCATAACCATCCAAGTTTAAATGGCGCATTGTCGGATCGAGAGTCGCAAATAAACGATCTTGCACATCGATCGCACCATCAGTGAGCGCATTGAAAAGCGATGACTTACCCGCGTTCGTGTATCCGACCAAGACGATCGTTGGAACCTTCGCCCGGCTCCGTCGGCGGCGACTTTGTGCGCGTCGTCGCTGTACCCGTTCCAGACGTTCCTTAAGCTTTCTTATACGGGTATCAATCATGCGCTGATCCAGTTCCAGCTGACGTTCCCCAGCCCCCCGCATAAACAGTCCGCCCTTCTGTCGATCGAGATGGCTCCATCCCCGCACAAGTCGGCTCCGACCATGCTGAAACTGCGCCAGTTCGACCTGAAGTTTGCCTTCGTGAGTTCTCGCCCGGTCAGCGAAAATGTGGAGGATCAGTTCGGTACGGGTCATCACTCTCGCTTGCAGTAAGTCCTCCATATTACGTTGTTGAGCTGGAGTGAGATCATGGTTCACGATCAGCAAGTTGTCGTTGTTCGAGGTCATCGTTTGACGAATTTCCTCCGCTTTGCCTTGTCCCACGAACCATCGAGGGTGCGGTCGTAGTCGTGTCACGACAAGTGTCGATCGGGGTTCAAGGTCCGCGGAAACGACTAGTTCGCGGAGTTCGGAGATCTCATTGTCCGAGCCCACTCCGGGCGCATGCACATGCAAAAGCAGAGCTTGTTGGCCGGGTGGAGGTCGCTCAAAGAACATCAAGCTTCGTCATTTCAACTTAGGTATTTGAATCGAATAGCGAATAGCGCAATTTCAAATCGTTAGCCTTCGTCTTCGCTCTTTTCCATCGACACATTTCTGGAGGGCTGTACCGTCGAAATTGCATGTTTGAAAATCATTTGACTCACCGTGTTGCGCAACAAAACGACGTACTGATCGAACGCTTCGATTTGGCCGTGTAGTTTGATCCCATTAACGAGATAGATCGAGACAGGCACCTGCTCCCTTCGCAACGCGTTTAGGTAAGGGTCTTGTAGCGACTGCCCTTTTGCCAATGTGATTCTCCCTAACGCTTCTCCATGAAAAAGCGCTCTGTTCGAGTGTTTCCTTTGACCCAACGGAACCACTATGGCAGAGGCGTTAGTTTTTGCAACATGGTGTCGAGATCGCCGGACCGGAGAGATTGACCGTCCAAACATCGCCAACCACGCAGCCAAGTGGATTGCTTTTTTGCAAGTTGGCGCGTGGCGATGAGAATACTTTGCCTAACATCGATGGATTCGCGGCCGGTGCCCGAGGTTTCAAGGAACTGCCCAATTTGTCGGTAGCCGACGGCGCGCATCGACGGCGTACTGGTGTTAATTCCCCAACGTTTACGCAATCCCTCAACTTCTTCGATAAACCCGTTATTCAACATGCCGTCCAGACGACGTTCTATCCGGACGTGAAGTTCCTCACGGGGCACCGTCGTCCGAGCAAACTCGATTAGATTACAGTTGAGACGCTTGGACACAGGCTCCGCATCGGAATTACGCCATAACTCGGATATTGGAACTCCGGCCACCTCATAGACTTCCAGCGCTCTTTGAATCCTTTGGCGATTGCTGGGATCGATCGCCGCCCCGGCAACAGGATCCACCGCGCACAATTCCCGGTGGAGTTCTGACCAACCTAGTCGCTCACCGCGCTGTTCGATAATTCGACGAACGTTTGTATCGGCCGCAGGAAGCGTTGCCAAACCATCCTTAAAAACATTGAAATACATCATCGTACCGCCTACCAGCAGAGGCACGCGCCCTCGCGCCCACGCTGACCGTATCGCCCGATCAGCGTCTTCGATAAAGTCTTGAGCAGAATACGCATCCGGAGGATCTCGGAGGTCAATCAACGCGTGCGGATGGTTCTGGAGCGTCTCTTTCGACGGCTTGGCCGTGCCGATATCCATACCGCGGTATACCATTGCAGAGTCGACGCTGATGATGTCGGTAGGCACGCGCGCGGCAATTTCAAGTGCCAATGCCGTTTTACCGCTTGCCGTGGCTCCCATCAGTGTAACCACCAACGGCTTAAGGTTTTGGCGCTTCACTGGCCCCGCAAAAACAGACGATCAAGGTCGACGAGATTCTGTACGTGAAAGGTCGGCCGACCATGATTGCATTGTCCTGCATTTTCGGTCCGCTCCATTTCTCGAAGTAAAGCGTTCATCTCTTCTATAGCCAGCCGACGATTTGCTCTAATGGATCCATGGCAGGCCATGGTGGCTAACAAGGCGTCTCTGCGTTCAGAAAGTGAATCGGCGTGCCCATGCTCCACCAACTCCCCAAGAACATCTCTCACCAGCTCTGCCGCATCGTCCGTACCTAGGAGTGAAGGCACCTCCTGAACACGTACCGTCGACGGACCCAAACGTTCCAAGCGGATACCCAGATGACCAAATTCTTCTGTCAGTATCTCAACCAAATCCGCCTCTTGACGTGTCACTTCAAGGTGGAGTGGCACAAGCAGCCGTTGTCCCGTCAAAGCCTCCTCCGCCATTGCCGACTTCATCTTCTCGTAGGTAATCCGCTCATGGGCTGCATGCATATCGACTACCACTAATCCGTCTTGGTTTTCCGCCAGAATATATGCTCCGCCAAGTTGACCAAGAGCGTATCCAAGGGGCGGAATTGCGCGCTCCTCTGCGTCTATGTCTCCGTCGCCCATCGCAGGCGCGATAACATCTGTTTCAAACTGAGCAGCAGCGTTAAGCTGGCGCGGAAAGGACGTCTGTACCCACGCGGGAGAATTCGGTTCCGCCATATCCATCGGCACGTTGGCGCCTTCGACCAAGTCGCTCGAACTACCAGGTCGCACATCGCGGAGCGCTTTATTCAACCGTCCATAAATAAAATCGTGTATTTGTCGCGAGTCACGAAAACGGACTTCGTGCTTCGTCGGATGGACGTTCACGTCAACGGCTTCAGGGGGGATTTCAAGATAGACGACAAACACAGGTTGGCGTCCATGAAATATGACATCTCGATATGCCTGCCGAATCGCATGGCCCACCATGTTGTCCCGAACATAGCGAGCGTTCACGAAAAGATGCTGTTGGTCCGCCGTTCGTCTCGTGTAAGTCGGCGACCCAATCCACCCATGTAACCGAAACTCGTCTAGCTGCTCATCGATTTCTACCGATCCTGACAGAAAATCTCGACCTAACAACTTTTCGACTCGATCGGCCAAAACTTTCGTTGCCGGCAGACGCTCGATTGTTCGTACACCATGCTTGAGTTCAAGGCTCACGCCTGGGTTCGCGAGCGCAAGCCGCCTGACAGTCTCGGAAATATGCGTAACTTCGGTTCGCTCGCTCTTCATGAACTTACGACGAGCTGGCGTATTGAAAAAGAGATCTCGAATCTCGACGGCAGTTCCTTGAGGGTGCGCGGCAGGCGAGTAGAGTTTTTCTACGCCGCCTTCAACCGCTAACATCCACGCGCGGTCACTTCCAATCACTCTTGACGTCAGCGTGGTTCTTGCGACCGATGCGACACTTGCCAGGGCTTCTCCTCTAAACCCCATGCTGGTGATGGTCGAAAGATCTTCGGTGGTCGTAATTTTGCTGGTGGCATGCCGTTCCAACGCTAATCGCATGTCCTCGTGGTGGATTCCTGCACCGTTATCAACAACACGAATGAGGCGGGTGCCGGCGGCTTCAATCTCAACCGTGACGGCCGTAGCACCAGCGTCTAGACTATTTTCCACGAGCTCCTTAACGATGGACGCTGGTCGCTCGACAACTTCACCCGCCGCGATCTGGTTGGCCACAGCAGCATCGAGTCTCTCAATTCGCATATCGCCCTAACTCTCCTTTCCCAACCTTGGGATAACCAACACTTCGCCCGTTTTGATGACATTGCTACGCAACCGATTGGCTCGGCGTATCGACGCAGTGCTCACATCATAACGAAGTGCGATTTCGGACAAAGTGTCGCCCCGTTTGACCAAATGGCGGACCGTCTCAGAGTCGCCAAGTAGCGCAATCAGGCTACCCGGCGGTGGATTGCGTCGCATGTAGTCCTGCACCCCTTCTGCAATCGCGCGTGCGATTCGTTGTTGGTAACTGGAGGTCGCCAACAACCGTGCTTCCTTAGGGTTCGAAATGTAACCTGTCTCGACAAGAATCGAAGGCACGTCGGGCGACTTCAATACCACAAACCCCGCCTGTTCCAACTGTCCTTTATGCAATCGGGCAACGCCCGATAACGCGGCTAATACGGTCTCGCCAGCATCAATCGAATGAATCAAATTAGCGTCCATCGACAAGTCGAGAAGAAGCTCTGCGACGCTTTCGTCGTAGTCGTCCAGAACGACCTTACCCACCCCACCGATGAGGTCTGATCGATTCTCGTTTTCGACAAGCCAACGCGCCGTTTCACTTGTTGCTCGCTTCCTCGATAGCGCGTAGACCGACGCACCACTAACCGCAGGGCTTTTGAACGCATCGGCATGAATCGATACAAAAAAATCCGCTCGTGCCTCACGTGCCAACTGCGGTCTCTTTCGCAACGGAACGTAATAGTCACCGTCGCGTACGAGTACGGCATTGAACCCCGCCGTCGCATCCAAACGACGTTTGACTGTTCTGGCAATAGATAAAACAACGTTCTTTTCCAGGACCTTATTGACACCGATAGCACCTGGATCTTCGCCTCCATGGCCCGCGTCAATAGCAACAACAACATCCCGTTGACCAACCAGTTGTGCTTGCACCACGCTTTTTTGTTCTGAGGAATCCCAATAAAGGTCAATCACTAAACGATGGCCGTATGGCTGCACGGGATTCAACACGAATGGTTCAGGGGGTGTAACTGGTCGCTTTAGATCAAGCACGATACGGTACTTGTTTTGTTGACGTTGGGCTCGACGAATACGTGCCACCACACGACTATCGACCTGTCCAGTCACCAGCTTTTCGCTCTTTGCGGTGTCGTCGAGATCGACCACGACCCGTCCAGGGTTGTCCAACATAAAAACCTGGTAATTCGCTTGAAGGCGGGTATCGAGCACGACCCGCGTGTAATTGGGAGCGTCATGAACTCGGACGCCCTCCAATCTGTTCGTCTGAGCAAAGCAAAACGGCGCGGACAGTCCAAAGGCCGCCAGCGTTGCCAGCGAAAACAATTGCCGTCGAACCTCAGGCACGGTGATCCGTAATATCGAGTACCCGCCCCCCTTCAATAATGCGCAACTCAATCTCCAATTCTGGTTCGGGAAGTGCCGACGCGCCCCGTGTCGGCCATTCGATCAGTTTGAGCGCATCGCTAGTCATAAGATCATCAATACCGATGTAGCTGAGTTCCCTCGGATCCTCGATTCGATAAAAGTCAAAATGATAAATGGACCGACCTGAGATCTCGTAAGGCTCAACTAGAGTATACGTGGGGCTCTTTACCGTGCCTCGATGACCCCAAGACCGCAGTAAACCTCGAACCAAAGTTGTTTTCCCTGCGCCTAAATCCCCATGGAGAAAAACAAGCTCGTTAGACAGTTCATCCGCCAATTGAGCGCCTGCTCCCAATGTCGCGGTCTCGTCTGGCAGTAACAGTTCCTTAACTTCCACGGATACTCCCTGCGCCGACAGAATCTCCGTACGGTCTGAGCGATTCGATGATGTCAGACGCAATGATCGCGCGACCGTGACGACTATCCACGGCGCGGTCACCCGCTGATGCATGGAGCCATACACCAAGGGTAGCAGCGGTCACCGACTCTAGTCCGAGAGCTTTGACCCCCGCGACGATACCGGTCAACACGTCCCCACTTCCCGCCGTCGCCATACCCGAATTCCCGGCAATACAGATACCTAATAATTCGCCCCGATTGGCAACCAATGTGCCTGCCCCTTTGAGAATGGTTACCGCCTCATATTTTGATGAGATGGTTCGTGCAGCCGTTGGCCGATCGGCCTGAATTGAGTCGGATGGAATCCCCAACATGCGAGCTGCTTCGCCCGGGTGGGGCGTTACGATCGATCCAACCGATAACGGCCACGATTCATCTGCCACTATATTCAAGGCATCCGCATCCAGCACGCACGCTTTGTTGCTTTTAAGTATCTGTTGAAGAATCGCTCGACCCCAAGCTCTCTGACCTAAACCGGGGCCCGCTGCGAGAATATTGGCCCGGTCGAGAAGCGGCGTAATATCTTCTCGTTCATCGACATCATGAACCATAACTTCCGGACGTCGTGCCACGATAGCGGATCGGTGCTCTGGCCGAGTAATCACGCTGACCAGACCGGCTCCAGCGCGCAATGCCGACTCCGCAGACAGCAGAACCGCTCCGCACATACCGTGATCGCCACCGGCAATCAACACGTGACCGAACTTGTGCTTATGGGCTCCAGTGGATCGCTTCGAGACAACCCGCTCATTATCCTCCCTGGGAATAACCGGGAGCCCCTCGACTTCCGCGAACGCCTCACTCGGAGCATCAAGTTCACTCAATTCAACGTGGCCCGCGAAGTCGACGCCCGGACCCGTGAAGAGGCCCAGCTTGGCACCAATAAAAGTGGTCGTCAGATCCGCCTTCACCGGCGCTTCGGTAACGAGTGCGCCGGTATCAGCACTAATCCCTGTCGGTATATCCAGCGCAACGACTGGTGCGCTGTGCTCGTTAATTAGGTCGATACCTGAAACGTACCTATCGCGGATCGATCCAACACTACCCGTGCCCAACATCGCATCTACGATGATCTCTCCCTCAATCGTCAGAGCGGTTTGCGGAACCACGCCTTGTTCCGACGCCCACCGATACGCAGCTCTTGCATCGCCTTCGAGGTTTCCTGCATCGCCGAGTTGAATCAATTGCACGTGCATGCCACGATTGCGCGCTAGCCCGGCAACGATGTATCCGTCACCAGCGTTATTGCCAGCGCCGCATACGACCGATATTGATCCTACGTTGGGCCAATGATCGCAAAGCCGATCAAATGCAAACAATCCCGCGCGTTTCATCAGTGAAATTCCGGGAATGCCAAACCTATCGATAAGAACCCGATCCAAAGCACGTACTTGAGTGCCGGTGTAAACTCGTGAAATGCCCCGCATGTAGGAGATTATAGCGGGATGCACATTAACGAACTCGCGTCCCATCTCGACTCCTGGGCAATTGATCTCGGCTTTCAACAAATTGGCGTCGCCGATACCGACCTTAGCGATTACGCACCCGATTTCAGGACATGGTTAGAACAACGGTTCCAAGGCGATATGGGCTACATGGCCCGTAATGTGGGCAAACGCACCGATCCGTCTAAGCTTGTTCCAGGCACGTTGCGAGTGTTATCGGCCCGAATGGATTATTTGCCCGCCGCCCGTAGCGATGTGTTGAATAGCCCAGACAAGGCCTACATCTCACACTACGCTCTCGGTCGCGATTATCACAAAACCCTTCGGAGTCGGCTCCGAGCACTCGCGAAACAAATTGAATTTCACGCGGGTGGACAATATCGAGCGTTCACCGATTCTGCGCCAGTTCTAGAAAAACCGTTAGCGGCCAAAGCTGGGATTGGATGGGTCGGAAAAAACACGCTAGTCCTAAACGAAACAGCTGGTTCGTGGTTTTTTCTTGGCGAGATATTCACCAACATTCCACTGCCCGTAAATACTGAGGTTAAGGAAGATAAGTGCGGTGCTTGTAAGGCCTGCATCAACGTCTGTCCAACGGGCGCGATTGTTGGGCCAAAGCAACTTGACGCCCGCCGATGCATCTCGTATTTGACTATCGAGCATAAGGGCGTCATCGCCGAAGAGCTGCGCGAATCCATTGGCAACCGCATATTTGGTTGCGACGACTGTCAGTTGGTCTGTCCCTGGAACCGTTTTGCGCAAGCAAGCGAGGAGCCCGATTTCGTCCCGCGCCAAGGTCTCGACGCTCCAACCCTAATCGGGCTATTGGCGTGGAACGAAGCGGACTTTCTCGAGCGAACGGAAGGCATGGCGTTGCGCCGAATAAACTATTCCCAGTGGGTCCGAAATCTCGCCATCGCTTCTGGAAACGCCCAACCTAACCCCAGCCTCATTCGAGCCGTCAAGAAGAAGCTCACAGAGTCGCGTCGAATGAGCGATGTGTTAGCCAGCGAGCACCTTGAATGGGCGATTCAAGAACTCAATTCACGTTAAATAGGTGAGTTCGGTAGTGGCGGAGTTCATCAATCGACTCTAGAACATCGTCGAGCGCTCGATGATTTCCCTTCTTAACCACTTCGTCTAGGACGGCCGGGGCCCAACGTTCCGCCAACTCCTTCACGGTACTGACGTCAATGATTCGATAGTGAAGATAACTTTCCAGGCTCGGCATATACCGAGCCAAGAATCGTCGATCTTGCCATATCGAGTTACCGCAGAGGGGCGCTTCCCCAGGATCCACGTGTGAACTTACAAAATCGAGGGTCATTGCTTCCGCTTCAGCTTCGGAGACGCCATCAGAAGCTATCCGGTCTATTAGCCCGGACGCCGAATGATGTTCTTGGTTCCAATCATCCATCAAGTCCATGCTTTCTTTTGGCTGCGTTATCGCCAGCGATGGACCCTCGGCGACAACGTCAAGACTCGCCGTTGTCACCACTGTCGCGATCTCGATAATGACGTTAATTTCGGGATCTAGTCCCGTCATTTCAAGATCCATCCAAATCAAGTTCCCGGACACCGAAATTCCTCGCTTGGTGAGCTAAAAAACAAAGCCTACGCTATTATCTCGCGGGCTTTATGGCTACCCATCCAACATTGTTATCGGCGGAACGACTCTCGTCGCTCCTGCACACTCAGGAACTCCAAATCATTCAAGTCACCACGTTAGAAGTATATCGGGCTGGCCATATCCCCGGGGCCGTTCTTATTCTTCCAGAGGATCTAGTCTGCGGCATTCCTCCAGCACCAGGTCGTTTGCCCGGCGTCGATAAGCTTAACCAAGTTTTTGGAGGCATTGGTTATGCACCAGATACAAACATCGTCGTCTGCGATGACGAAGGCGGTGGCTGGGCCGGACGGCTAGCTTGGACCCTCGACGTTATCGGGCACGAAAAGTGGTCGTACCTAAACGGCGGCATACGCGCGTGGGCGGCCAATGGTTTTCCTTTGGTCACAACGCCAACTTCCGTGAAACCACACCAGGTCGACCTCTCAATCAGCTCTGCGCCTATTGCCGAAATCGAAGACATTAAGCCTCGTTTATCAGACGCCGGTCTTGTCATCTGGGACTGTCGGTCAATCGACGAATACGAAGGGACACGGCGGAGTGCCGCAAGGGCTGGGCATATACCAGGCGCGACGCATCTAGATTGGCTTGACCTCATCGACGAGCAGGATCATCTCAAGTTGATTAAGAACGCCGAGGCATTACTTCAGGAACACGGCATCGTGCGTTCAAAAAACATTATTACTCACTGTCAAACCCACCATCGTTCCGGGCTCACGTACATGGTCGCCCGCCTTCTAGGCTTCCCCCGCATACGCGCCTACCACGGATCGTGGTCAGAATGGGGCAATC
Source organism: uncultured Pseudomonadales bacterium (assembly GCA_963992075.1). Lineage (GTDB taxonomy): Bacteria > Pseudomonadota > Gammaproteobacteria > Pseudomonadales > Azotimanducaceae > UBA11889. Next base: position 10,305 of record CAXDSX010000038.1, read on the forward strand.
AAACCGATACTCCCATCGAAACAGGACCGCCAAAACGCGCCTGATGTTTGCGTTACTGCAGCACATTTTGCCAAAACGGTTCGTGTCGTACTTCGTCGGTGTATTTGCCACGGTCCGTTGGCGGCCATTAAAAAATATTCTCATTCGATTATTCATTCGTGGCTACCAGGTCGATATGTCGACCTCCGGGCGCGAAACACCTGAGGAATTCGAGAACTTCGCCGATTTTTTTTCTCGTGAACTAAAGCCCGGTCTACGGGCAACACCTACGGATTCCAGCACCATAACTTCCCCAGTCGATGGCGTGGTTTCTCAATCCGGGACCATCGACCAAGGTAAGTTACTCCAAGCCAAAGGTCATACTTATTCGGTGGAGGAACTGGTCGGTCAAGGTTGTATTGATCTCGATGGAGGTTCGTTCTTGACCCTCTATCTAGATCCAAGCATGTACCACCGAGTCCACGCTCCGATAGACGCCACCCTATCGAAGACAATTGAAATTCCTGGCAAATTGTTTTCTGTCAACGCACCAAGCGTCCACGGTATCCCCAACCTGTTCTGTCAAAACGAGCGGCTTGTCTGCAACTTACAAACGGACCTTGGTGAGGTCCGACTCGTATTGGTCGGAGCCCTTATTGTGGCAAGTATTACGACGAGCTGGCCGGGGCCTCGATCTCCTTACAAACAACGAGTCGAGCGCTTACCAGATAGTGTGCAATTTCGTCGTGCTGAGGAAATGGCACGATTTACCCTGGGTTCTACCGCAATCGTTCTTATCCCTTCTTCGTTCGGGGTATTGGATACGTTTGAACCGGCTTCTCCCGTCAAAATGGGGGAACGCATTGGCGTCAAACACGATCGAACGGGAACGCCATAACCTCGCTCAGCGCATCGTGGTCACCGGCCAAGGCCAGTAGCCGATCCAATCCAACCGCGACCCCGGCACAAGCCGGCAATCCTTCGCGCATAGAAGCTAACAGGAAGGGATCTCGGTCCAATGTGGGTAAACCCAAGTCTTCGCGCTCGCGATTATCAGCATCCATACGACGCTGAAGTTCGTCAGCATCAGTGAGTTCGTGATAGCCGTTAGCAACTTCAATTCCGTTAATGACCAATTCGAAGCGATCCGCCACGACCTCTTCACCATCAACCTCTGTCTTGGCTAAAGCGGCCTGGTCGACAGGGAATTTCGTGACGAATACGCGTTCGGAAGGTAGGCGTCGAAGGGCGGTTGCAACCAGAAAGTCCACCCCATCCGATCGACCAACGATCCCGTCAAGTCCTTGATCCCGAGCCACTTCGGCCAATCTCAAGTCCGAATCGCGGTGAACATCGACGTCAAATTCAGTCTCCAATAAATGACCCACCGTAAGATAGTGGTATTCGCCCAAGCCCAAAATCAGATCAACCAACTCGGCAACCTCGTGCATTAATTGAAGCGAATCAAAGCCAAGCCGGTACCACTCGAGAATCACGAACTCGGGGTTGTGGTTGCGACCCTCCTCGCCCTGCCGAAAAGCCGGACATATCTGGTAGATAGACGGAGCGCCCGCGGCTAGAAGACGCTTCATCTGAAATTCCGGCGACGTTTGCAGATAGTGCCCCGAGTCGGTCCTGAAACTCGAGATGGTTGGTTCGGTCACTCCGTAACGCGCGAGTATCGCTGTTTGGACCTCAAGCACATTTTTTTCGCGGAAGAAATCCCGCGCCATTCCAAGAACGCGCGCCCGCTCAACCAGGCTGTCCAGCGAACACGATGGGCGCCATGGAATCAATCCTTGCTTCGCCCCACATACTCCCCACTTCGGGTGTCTACGCGTATGACATCGCCAACTTCAACAAAAAGAGGAACTTTAATAATCGCTCCCGTCGACAACTCCGCGGGCTTACTTCCTCCTTGCGCCGTATCACCGCGAATTCCCGGATCCGTTTGACTAACTTTGAGTTCAACAAAATTGGGTGGTGTTACAGATATTGGCTGGTCGTTCCACAACGTGACACTCAGAATGTCCTCTTCCTTTAGCCAGTCCTTTGCATTAGCGACAGCGGCTTGATTAGCAGCAACCTGTTCGTAACTCCCGTCTGTACGCATGAAGTGCCAGAACTCACCGTCGGTGTATAGATATTGCATATCTAGGTCCATTACGTCTGCCGCCTCAATGGACTCGCCGCTCTTAAACGTCCGCTCCCAAACGCGACCTGACTTGAGATTTCGGAACCTAACTCGATTAAACGCCTGACCTTTACCGGGTTTTACGAATTCATTTTGGAGGATCGAGCAAGGTTCGCCTTCTAACAGAACCTTCAATCCCGAACGGAATTCGTTAGTAGAATAGGCTGTCACGATCTTTCGCCCAAAACGTAAACCCAAAATGATACCGTCGAATTCGCTTCCTTGGCAGGCCAAAACATGGCAAACGCAGCTTTCGCGTGCCGTGACACAAGTCCAGGATCTAGCCCAAATACTTGGTCTTTCATTAAATGGCGAGGACTGGGATCCAGACCCGACATTTCCTATGCGGGTTCCGATGCCTTATATATCGCGCATGAGGCATGGCGATCGACGGGATCCTCTTTTGCGTCAAGTCATTCCTAAATTGGCCGAGCGAATCGACGCCGTCGGTTTCAAATCCGACCCATTACTTGAAGCGTCGGCAGCCCCGGTCCCGGGTCTGATCCAAAAATACCAAGGTCGAGTATTAGTTATCGCGGCGGAGCACTGTGCGGTCAATTGCCGGTATTGTTTCCGGCGGGACTTCTCCTACGCACAACATCGCCACGACACTACTTTTCCCATGTTGGACTACGTCAGGGACGATGCGTCGATTCACGAAGTTATTTTGTCGGGCGGAGATCCACTCATCATGCCTGATGAGCGCTTGAACAAACTTGTGGCAAGTATCGAAGCGATTCCGCACGTGAAGCGGTTGAGAATACATACCCGTCTTCCCGTGGTGATACCTCAGCGGGTTTCCCAACCACTAATCGAGATGCTCGTAGATACACGCTTAAGTACCGTGATCGTCGCCCATTTCAACCATGCCAACGAAATTGACAAGGATGTCGCGATAGCATTCGCGGCCTTACGTCGAGCCGGCATAACCCTGCTCAACCAAAGCGTATTGCTCGCGGGCGTAAATGATGACGACGTCGCTCTATGCGATCTCTCCGAAGCACTTTTTGAGGTCGGAATACTCCCCTATTACTTGCATTTGCCGGACCGCGTCAGGGGTACCTCCCATTTCCACGTCGATATTGATACGGCAATCCGTTTGTACACTGCCATTCAGAGCATGTTACCGGGATATCTGGTTCCCAAGTTGGTCCAGGAAATCCCGGGTCGGCCCGCTAAAGAATTGATCGCGACGGATTCTCTACCAGTAACATCTACGCGAATCGACCCTTTCACGTAATCAAATGAAGCGAGTGCATCCAACCATTTCGACGTCCGTATCTTCAACGAGCGAACGGTTCGTGCACAAGAACATCATTTCTCCTTCCGAGTTCAAGCCAATAAGCTATTGACGGTATTGAGAGTCGAACTAACCAGGACCATTTCCGAGTCCAAGGGGCTTCTCAGCGGCGTCATCGGGACGTATATGGCCGGTATCTGTTTAGTTATATCCATTTGGCAATTCTCGGAATTGGAGCAAGGCCAATCTCGGCTAGATACCTTCGGGAGTACCGCTGCTGATCGGATTTCGGGGCTTGCCGTGAAACCACTCTTAGGCAACGACAACCTTGCCCTTAGCAGCCTTATTAACGACATGGCGACGTTCGATGAAATCGAAGGCATAAGTATTTACAGCGTCGACGATCAACTACTTGCCGTCGCCGGAAATTCCGCGCTTGGTTCGACTCTTCCTATGTTTAGTCAGGAGATTACAGTCCAAGATGCTATCGCCGGGCATGTGCGAATTATGATTAACCCGGATGCGTTTCAGACGTCGTTTGTTGATAAGTTTCTTAGATCAATATGGTGGTGCACGGCGGGGTTATTCGCGGTTATCGGTGTAACGATCGGCCTCTCGTTTCGCGGTTATTTGTCCGAATCCGATCCCCCGCTCGAAGAGGGAATTTCCGCACAAGCAAATGTCTTCATACTCGTGGTCAACGTGTTTAACCAGATTAGTCTCCCGGCCGAAGCCAGGAATAGGGCCATGTCCATCGCCACGGCTCGTTCGAACCGAGTCGCGAACCTCTACGCCGCCCGAGCGACTTCGCTGAAAGGAACCGGAGTTGCTCTAGCTTTCGATCAAACCGACGCACACGATCGGAGCTTCGAAGTCGTTTGCGCGGCCTTGCTACTCAGTAAATCGCTCGACGGCATGAATCGCGATCACTACACAGAAGAGCGTCCAAGAATCCGCTTTCGATTTGGGTTGCATGTCGGGCCCGTCTGCCAAACGCTCGACGAGCTGTTATCCACCGACAACGCCCGTGACGCGGTGTTGCTTTCGGCTTTAGCTTCTGACGGGCATCTCGCTGTCAGCGAGGATGTTATGGCAAGTATTAACGGCAACGACCGAATTATCGGACAGATTAAAGACAATCCCGCCGCTATCTCTCTACTTTCAACGTCTCGTCGTTACCATCTAGTCGAAGGGGTTGCTTCCGCGTACCAATCACTGATCGAGCGCCAAGCGGAACTCATCATCGCTCAAGCCTTGTAACTTTTCAGGCAAGGATCGGTCAACGGTTAGTAACGTTCGACCTCCACCCGATCTATCTTCTGAAATCCTCTCGGTAATTTCCTTCCACGGCGCGCCCGTTCTCCCAAGTAATTTTGCATATCTTGCAGCCGTAGCCCCAGGCTGTCTCTTATACACATCTGACGCTGCCGACGAATAGAGAGGTGTAGATC
>CAXDSX010000039.1:0-14784 GCA_963992075.1 uncultured Pseudomonadales bacterium
ATTTTAGGTTATTATATATTTACATTAATTTTGTATCGTATTGTTTTATAACTATTTATTTACTCATATATCTCCAAAAGGAAAGCTTATGGAATCGGACGAATCAAGCGTCGCCGTGGTCACCGGAACGAGCAGCGGAATCGGGTTCGCCACCGCTCTTGAGCTCGCACGACACGGCCACAAGGTGTTTGCCGGCATGCGAGACACCAACAAAGCTCAAGCGCTAGCAACAGCATCGGAACAGGAGGGTCTCGACGTTACCATCGTCGCTCTGGACGTCACGTCAGCGGTTTCCACCGACGCAGCATTCACGCAGCTTCATCGAGCGGGACCCGTCAACGTGTTAGTCAACAACGCCGGTATAGGCGGCGCAACGCCTCTGGAATTAACGCCTGAAGACGAGCATCGCGCAATATTTGAAACCAACTATTTTGGTGCCGTGAGGTGCATACAGGCGGTTTTGCCCCAAATGCGTGAACGGTGTCAGGGTACCATCGTCAACATCACCTCCATGGAGGGATTGGTCGCCATGCCCAATCAAATTCCCTATTCGGCAACCAAATGGGCACTGGAGTGCCTCGGTGAAGGCCTCGCCCATGAGGTGTTCCGCTTCAACATACTTGTCGTCAACGTCGAGCCCGGCGTCATCATGACTCAAATTTTTGACAACTCAACCACGGCAACTCGCTACGATCGGGAATCCCCCTACCAACCGATCATGCGACGCAACGGCAAGATGTTTAAAGCCGGATTCGAAGCAAACGTTCAGCCGGAGCGAGTTGCCGAAACGATCATCGACGCAATCAGCAGTCCCGAATACCGACTAAGATGGCCCGTAGGCGAAGACGCCGTGGGCATGTTTAAAGGGCGCAGGGCTATCGATGACGAAGACTGGATCGAAATGGGAGCGGATCTGAGCGATGAAGACTACAACCGCCGCTACGAAGAATATTTTGGCGTTCGGCTTAGTTGATAGCCCGGAGCGGCACACCCTCCACGGTAACGCGATGCATGAGGCGGCGCTGACCGTGGTAGTCGTTTAGCGCGTAGTGCCAGGTCGCACGATTGTCCCAGATAACCAGCGTGCCTGGTTTCCAACGATACCGAATCGTATGTTCCGGCCGCGCGCCGAAACGGTACAAGTACGCAAGCAACGACGCCGACTCGCTCGTTGACCAACCGTCGAAACGCACAGTAAACGAAGGGTTTACGTACAACGACGGCCGACCAGATCCGGGGTGCTCAATAACAACTGGGTGAACCGCATCTTGGACCGCCAATTCGGGGTTGTGCAGGCGCTTGCGAGGGCGACCACCCTCCATGGGTTCATGGCCGAATACATGTCGACTCGAATGCACGGCACACATCGAGGAAAGCGTTTGTTTAAAACCATCAGACAGGTTGGCGTACGCTGCGTACATACTGGCAAAAAGCGTATCGCCACCCGTATCGGGAACTTCCAACGCATAAAGCATCGAACACATCGCCGGAACGTCATCGTAGGAATGGTCCGTATGCCAACCACCACCAATGTTCAATTCTTGATCGGGTTCCTTTAAGACCTCGGCCACGCGGCGATTCTCCGCCACCGGCGTAAAGAATCGATTTACGTTGATCTCGCCCCAACGCTGGGCAAATGCAAACTGTGCATCCGGGGTTAAGTCTTGATTCGGAATCGAGAGCACACCGCGGTCCCACAACAAGTTTTGCAACGCAGAAAAATCGCGATCGGAAATATCCTGACAATCGATGTCGTCGACTTCCGCCCCTAGGATCTCCGAAAGATGCGTAACCTTCATCGACTCAACTTACATCGCGGTCGCTTGATAGACCAGGCGTTTGAAGTCGTGGCTAAAGGGGTGCCAAAACCCCGGCAACCGCTGCGTAAACACAATACCTGAGATACCCGAAGACGGTGACATCCACGAGTGAGTTCCTGCCAGCCCGCCCCAGTGATATTCGCCAATTGCCGCATCGCCCTCGTCCGGCAATGGCGAAGTTTTGATGGCAAATCCAAGCCCAAACACGGTGTCGGGCATGAACCAATTGGGCAGCTGAACACCGACGTCATCCGGAAGCTGATTGGTCCTCATCATCTCCAAGGTTGCCGGTTGGAGTATGCGAGCGTCATTGAGGAAGCCGCCACCCACAATCATTTGGATAAAGCGCGTGTAATCGCCAATCGTCGAAACCAAACCGCCACCGCCACTTTCCATCGCCTTAGGCTCCAGGTAGTCACCCAACAACGTGTCCGGCACCACGTTGAGCCCCGGCTCCATGGGATCCAACATATTGACGGGGGCGTAGTTGGCGCAAAGACGATCGTGCTTCTCGGTCGGCACGTGAAAATCGGTATCGATCATGCCCAGCGGTTCGAATATGCGCTGCGACAAGAACTCGCCGAAGCGCAGCCCCGACAATATCTCAATGAGCCTTCCCAGAACATCGACAGAAACGCTGTACTGCCATCGTCGTCCGGGTTGATAAGCCAATGGAATATCGCCCAGTTTACGGACCATGTCTTCGAGCGTCGCCGTTGGTGCCGAAACGCCGGCCGCGGTATAGATCGGATCCACCAAACTTTCGGCGAATAGGCCGTAGGAAAAGCCTGCGTTGTGACACATTAGCTGCCGGATAGTTGGCTCAACAGCGACCGGCTCGACCAAACCAACATCGTTAGCTCCATCCTTGACCACATTAAGCGAACCAAGTTCCGGCAGATAGTCTCGCAAAGGGTCGTCCAACTGAAACTGGCCCTCTTCCCACAGCATCATCGCCGCGCACGAGGTGATTAACTTGGTACTCGAATAAATGCGATAAATCGAGTCCGCCTGAATAAGCCGCTCGGCTTCACGATCCTGATGACCCGCGAGGTGAACGTCCACGATATCCTGGCCGTCAAGGACGACCGACGCCGCCATCACCAACAAATCATCTTGGACGTACTTGTCCAGCGACGCATGGACGTGGGAAAAATCATAGTCCGAATCGACCGTTTCCATCAGTCCCCCTCCACCAAAATGTCTTTCCGCGAGCCCAGCTACAAGCTATTGCCGACCGTAATTTTCGTCGTACTTTCGAATTTCAGCACGGCCTACAACGAGGTGATGAACTTCGTCAGGACCATCCGCAATCCTCAGGGTTCGCTGACCCGTGTACATGCCGGCTAACGGCGTCCACTGCGAGACGCCACTCGCGCCGTGAATTTGAATAGCCTGATCGATGATGTTGCATACGCGCTCCGGAATCATGGCCTTAATCATATGTACCCACACACGCGCTTCTCGATTCCCAAGCACGTCCATGGCCTTAGCCGACTTCAGAACCATCAAACGCATCGCTTCAATATCGATACGCGCACGCGAAACCAACTCTAAGTTTTTGCCCAGTTGTATGAGGGGACGTCCGAAGGCTTCCCGTGACATTCCGCGACGCACCATCAAATCCAACGCGCGTTCGGCTTGGCCAATGGACCGCATGCAGTGGTGTATACGCCCCGGTCCAAGACGACCCTGCGATATCTCGAACCCGCGCCCTTCGCCTAGCAAGCAATTTTCCTTCGGTACACGTACGTCTTCGAGTTTGATATGCATGTGACCGTGAGGTGCGTCGTCGTGACCGAACACTGTCATTGGTCCGAGAATGTTCACACCCTGAGTGTCGAGGGGCACAAGGATTTGCGATTGTTGCCGATGCGGCGGTGCGTCGGGACTACTTTTCACCATGCAAATCATGATCTTGCATCGTTTATCGCCCGCGCCGGAAATATAGAATTTCTCTCCGTTGATCACCCATTCGTCTCCCTCAAGGACGGCTCGGGTACCAATTTGTTTAGCGTCGGACGATGCCAAATTGGGCTCCGTCATTCCATACGCGGAACGGATTTCACCGTTGAGGAGCGGCTTTAGCCACTTCTCTTTTTGTTCTTCATTCGCATAGCGTTCGAGCACTTCCATATTGCCAGTGTCCGGCGCGCTGCAGTTGAGACATTCCGAAGCAATGGGGTTTTTTCCTAACTCCGTTGCTATGTACGCGTAATCTAGATTCTTAAGACCCTCGCCAGTATCAGCATCCGGAAGAAAGAAATTCCACAAGCCGTTCGATTTAGCCTTCGCCTTTAGACCTCCCAGAATATCTTCCTGGCGTGGAGACAGGCTCCACCGATCACCATGTTCGCCCGCGGCTTCGAAATATTCCTCGGTACGAGGCTCAACGTCTTCGCTGATGAATTTCTTGACGCCGGCCACCAGTGGCTCGACCTCTTCGCCCATCGTTAAGTTATTGAGATCCGCGTCTAAATCTACGGTTGCAGCTTCCGCCATGTGTTTCCCCTTCTCGTGGAATGCGTACCAAGCGACTTATTCTACAAGTAACGAGGGCATCCGGCAGTCACCCTCTTAGCCTGCATGTTTCTTTATATCAGCCGCTAGCTTTTCGAGGAAGGGTGACAGATCACCCACGAACGCCGGATGCTCGCAAAGACCTTCATAGTGCGCCGTCGCCAAGTCAAACCGGCTCCAATCGATGGGCTCACATTCAATTGCTTCAACGGTCCGCCGCCAAGCCCGTTCACGCGAGAACAAACTCACCTCGGCAACGAAACAGACATCGGCCAACGTCAGCTCGTCGCCCGCTATAAATCCACTTCCGGCCGCCAACGCTCCTTCAATCCCGTCCAAGTAATTTGTAAACGCATCTCGACCTTGCGTATGTATCTCTCGCGTAAGTCGATCACTCCCAAGGCACAATAAGTAGTGCTGCGTGTCCCTAGCAAACACGAGACTCGCATCAAGAAAACTATCAATTCTTGAGGCATGGTACGGATCTCGCCCATACACGCCCCTGTCATCGTCGGCCAGCCGAGCGACCGCTCGCATGATGCTATTGGACTCAAATATCCCAACCTCCCCTGAGCTATCGAACGCGGCTGGGACATTGCCAAACGGGTGCGCGTTCAGAAACTGATCTGTCTTGTATAGCGAGCCACTAAAACCGGTCCGTCCCTTCCTTTCTAGCCTGGCATTTTTTCGATCCTCTTCTTTGAGAGGCCGTGCGTCGAAATCCCACAACCACTGGCCGAGTTCACGAGGGGGCGCCCCACGTACTTCGACGTTCACATTCAAATACCTGCCCGTGATGGTCGCTTTCCATACGCGCGGATTAGGCAAATACGAGAATATTCTGATCATTCAGGGACGTTCCTCTTGAAGGCCATGGTCATTGTATAGTTCTTCTTTGGCTATGGACGCGAGAGAGACCATGGAGCGAGATAGTGAGTTAAAGGACCGTGCAGCTCGAGTCATACCTGGAGGAATGTACGGTCACATGTCGGTCCTTAAACGGATGCCGCCAGAATATCCCCAATTCTTTGAACGCGCCGAAGGTTGTCACCTATGGGACGTCAACGGTAACGAATACATTGACTACATGTGTTCGTACGGGCCAATGATTGCGGGATACGCCAATCCGCGCATTCGTGCCGCTGCCGATGCGCAGCGCGCGCAGATGGATATTGCGAACGGGCCTGCTCCCGTTATTGTCGACTTAGCCGAGCGACTCGTTGACCAGGTCTCACACGCTGAATGGGCTATGTTTGCAAAAAATGGTAACGATGCGACCACGATTTGCGTTATGTGTGCGCGCGCGCGTTCGGACAAACCCGTGATACTCGTCGCGAAGGGCGCCTACCATGGCGCGCAGCCTTGGGCGAACTACATGTCGAAGGGCACGCCCACCGATGAACATCAATATTTCCAACCTTACGAATTTAATAACGTCACGAGTCTTGATGAGGCTGCCTCCAAGGTGCACGGTCGGCTAGCCGGGATCATTGTCTCCGCATTCCGTCACGATGCCGGTCATCATCAAGAGCTCACGGATCCAAAATTTGCACACCGTGTCCGCGAAATCTGCGATCACGAGGAAGCGGCTCTCATCCTCGACGACGTTCGCGCAGGATTGCGTTTGTCGCTCGATGCTAGTTGGTCGGCTTTAGGCGTTAATCCCGACCTTTCGGCGTGGGGTAAAGGCATTGCCAACGGGGAACCCCTCGCTGCCGTTTTAGGTAACGAGCTTTATCGGGAGGCCATGACCAAGATTTTTGTAACGGGTTCTTTTTGGTATCAAGCCGCCCCCATGGCCGCCGCCATCGAAACGCTGGACGTCCTTAACGAGGTAAACGGACCCCAATTAATGGAACGCCTCGGACAACAGTTACGAGACGGACTTTACGAACAAGCTCAGAGGCACGGTCACGGCATTATTCAAAGTGGCCCTCCGCAAATGCCTACGCTCATGTTTGAAGACGATCCTAGGGCGGAAACGGGAATCGCCTTTTGCGGACTCGCCGCAAAGGAGGGCGTCTATCTGCATCCATGGCACAACATGTTCTTGTCGACCGCACACACCGAGGACGATATCGGACGAACGTTAGAGGCTACGGACGAAGCCTTTAAGAAGTTGGGTTAATGCCCCGGTAATGAGATTTCGACATAGCCACGATTTGAAGCGATGATGCGGCGATGCGCAACGAAGATACTCGAGAAGTTCGCGTCGTTGAACGCCCGTTCGATTTCACCCTCTCGTTGCCCGGTAGCAAATCGATCGGACTAAGACAGTTGGCGATCAGCGCGCTAGCCCGAGAGTCTAGTGTGCTCGAAAACCTGCATCGATCCAGCGACATAGACGCCATGACGACAGCATTGGGACGGTTAGGGGTCAACATAGAACGGGCTGATAACCGCTTCAGTATCGACCCAACGAGATTCAATTCCACAAGCGATGTCCATTTAGATCTCGACATGAGCGGTGTCTCGCTGCGATTGTTGCTCGCGGTCAGTGCAACTCGCACGGGGTCTACCACATTCGACGGCCATGCTTCGTTGCGTGCCCGTCCCAACCAACACCTATTAGAAGCGCTCGAACAGCTCGGTTGCACCGTCCAGTCAAACAGTGGTCGTCTACCGATTAATGTCAGTGGATCGGCGACTAATAACTCGGTTCGATTGCAAACCAGCGTGAGCAGTCAGTACCTCACGGCGCTGCTGCTCGCCTCCCCTAACTTCCCTCGAGGAATCCATATCGACCTGATCGATACCCTGACCAGCGCTCCATACGTCGAACTCACGCTCAATGAAATGATGCGTCGAGGTGTTGCCGTAAAACGCTACGGCAACAGCTTCGAGGTAAAACCGAAGACTTATCGAGGCGGAAATATCGATATCGAAGGAGATGCCACCGCTGCGACGTATTTCGCTGCACTCGCGACCCTCCACCAATCAACCGTCCACCTCGATAACCTCAACGTGAATACGACACAGGGCGATATTGAGTTTCTCAGCGTCTGCGAACAACTCGGCGCAACCGTCCTTAAACACGATCAAGGGATCACGATTACGGGACCTGCACAACTGAACTCGTTGCCCGAAATCAACATGATCGATATGCCGGATGCGGCGCTAACTTTAATGGCGATGGCACCTTACCTACCCGATAAAATCCGGATCACCGGTTTGGCTACGCTAAGGCATAAGGAGTGCGATCGCATCAGCTGTCCGGCGCTCGAACTACGCAAAGCTGGCATCGCCACGGAGGAAGGTCCAGATCACATAACAATCGTGCCCGGGGAAACGCAACCGGCCGTGTTCGATACCTACGACGACCACCGAATGGCGATGGCCTTCGCTATTTTCGCCACCGGCGCACCCGGCTGTTCCATTCGTGACCCTAATTGTGTCAACAAAACGTATGCGAACTTTTGGACCGATCTCGCTCGCGCGTATCATTAACGAGACGTTACACCGACACTTTGTTTGCTAGGCTACCGTCCCCTCCGCGCGAAGTTCTCGAACTTCATCAATATCAAATCCGTACTCGCCTAAGACGTCGTCAGTGTGTTCGCCCAACTCCGGCGAACACCGAAAAATATCCGTCTCGGTATCACTAAATCGCCCGGGCGGACGAGGCTGGCGCATGGGACCCCCTAGCGGATGTTCAAACTCGACCAGCGCACCCATGGCCTTGACCTGAGGATCCTCGATCACGGCTTCACGTGAATTGATTTCCGCAAACGGCACTTCGTTAGCGCCCAGTCGCTCGACCAATTCGGCCGTTGTGTATTGCGCATAGGCTTCGGTAATCAACTGTTGGAACAGATCGCGATTTGCTTGTCGGGCCTGAGGCGTAGCAAATCGCTCGTCGCCAAGCAGTTCATCCAACTCAAGTGCCGTAAACAGTCCGCTCCATTCCGCCGGTTGCACTGGCATGGTTGCGATGTATCCGTCCTTTGTCTCGCGAACAAAATGCTCATGCGAACCGAATGGACCGTCCGGACGTTCGTCGCCTACAAACGTAAAATTCGCCATACCATCTGGCCAAAGGAAAAATAAGCTGGAGTCGAGCATCGATACCTCAACACGCTGTCCACGACCCGTTTTCTCGCGAGCATAAAGCGCCGAACAAATGTTTTGGGCTGCATTGATAGACGTCAGCTTGTCGCACATCAGAGTATTGATCATCTGCGGCCTACCGGAATTCGGGTCCGACTGCAGTGAGGCCATACCGGAAATCGCTTGGATTACAGCGTCGTAGACGCGCCGATTAGCGTACGGCCCGGTGGGACCAACACCGTTAATGGACGCATAAATCAATCGCGAGTTGATGGCTTGCAACCTGTCCCAGCCGAACCCAAGCCGCCCCATAACACCGGGACGAAAATTCTCTACAACCACGTCGGCCCCGCTCAACAAACGTTCAAGTACGCGTTTGCCTGAGTCGCCCGAGAGATCGAGCACCAGGGAGCGCTTATTCCTGTTCATCATCGCGAACGGCCCACTTAACCCGTTCCGCCGTTGACGAAATCCAGGCCGCATCGCTTCGCCACCTGGCGCTTCTATCTTGACCACATCAGCGCCATGATCACCGAGGATCGACGTCGCAATAGGACCCGAATATATCGTCGTTAAGTCAATGACCCGAACACCGTCGAGCGGACCGGACATCTTTCCTCTCCCCTATTTTGCCTGCCTTGTCTCAGTCACCGTTTGCGCGCTCGGCGTGCATGGATTTTCTGATTCGCGGCGAGACCGTCGACTCATCAAGATCATCTTTCTTCGAATGCACCAATTCGCCCTGCTTCATGAACGGCACCGCTTGCGACCAAAGATCGCCGTTCGACGACGTAAGTGGCGACGCCGAATACTGAGGAAGATAGACGCGACGTTGTCCGTCAGTGGTATTGGGCCCACTCCGATGCATGGTCGTGCTCGAAAAAACAGCGACACTGCCAGCGCCCATAGTGATGAGCTCGCCAGACTCCTTACCTCGATATCCGACTAAATCGTTGGTTTCTTCCTCACGCCGGTGATCAAGAATACGGTTGCGAGTTCCTAAAACGTCGTGTGGTAGCACAGAAATGGTTCCATTTGCCTCGGTCATATCGTCCAAAGCACACCAACACGTTAAATATGGGGGATGTGTTGTGTCTGGATCGAATGTTTTGACGTAGCCAGAATCCTGATGCCAAGCAAACTTCATGCCTTGATCCGCACCTTTAACGACCCATTGTTCGTTAAACAAGTAAACGGTATCCCCAAGGAAAGAGGTGGTGATCTCGGCCATGAGTGGGCCAAAAAGAAATGACGAGATTCGCGTACTCGAGCGATAACGATTACTGATGAAATAACGTTTACCACGATGCGTTATGCCCATGACTTCAACACCCCGAGCATCCATCACGGCGTCGGTGTAACCGACGAAGTACGCGCTTTCCTCCCGTAACATCTCTAACGTGTCGGCATCGATCACCGATGGGAGAATAGTGAATCCCCTTTCGTGGTACTCGTCGACGGATGCAGTTGGTACTTGGTACTCCATCGAACCAGTATAGGCCAAGCTCCGTTGTGTTTTTAGTTGATGCGCAAACCCCACCTATGCCCTGAGTGTTAAACTCGAGCAATGCAAAAGGTGCTAGTCGTTGACGACGACGCCCACATCCGAGACGTGGTCTGCTTTGCATTGCGACGTGAAGGTTTTGATGTATTTGAGGCGTCTACCGGTCGCATGGCGATCGAGCAATTCGAGGCCCTGCAGCCAGATCTCATCGTGCTCGACGTGTTGATGCCCGAGGGGGATGGAATCGCGGTTTGCGAACAAATCCGTCAATCGTCTCGAACACCGATTATCTTTTTGTCTTCCAAAGACGCCGAAACAGACCGCATCAAAGGGTTAGATGGCGGTGGCGACGATTACGTCACCAAGCCTTTTAGCGTTCGGGAACTCGTTGCTCGTGTAAAAGCGCAGATGCGACGTACGGACCCAGCGCCAACCGCACTCGAAAGCCATGTTTCGGTTGGACCGTTAGACATTAATACCGAATCTCGCACATGCTCTATTAACGGCCAAACGCTTGATCTAACCCGCACCGAATTTGACCTTTTGACCGCCATGGCACGCGCTGAAGGAAAGGTGCTCGCGCGCGAGAAGCTCATGTCCGGCGCTTACGCAGTGAATCGGGTCGTCAGTGACCGTACCATCGATAGTCATATCCGCCGATTACGGCAAAAGTTACGTCATCTTGGCGTCGAACCGGTTCACACCGTACACGGCGTGGGCTTTCGTCTCTCGTTTGAGTAAGCGACGAAAACGATGATCCGGTTTCGATTGCGTACAGTCCTTGTCGGTCTGAGCTTGATCGTCATGATTCTTCCCTTAGCAGGTATTCAAATCCTTCGCCTGTACGAAAGTGCATTAGTCCGGCAGACCGAGTCCCAGCTCTTAGCCCAGGGGGCCTTCGTAACGGCCGTGTACCGGCAATTACTTCAAGATGTTGCCGTGAAACCTCTCGAGCCTACCGATGAACTTCTAGACGTCGAAGCAGCCCAACCATTCTCGAGCGAACTCGATCTTGCATCGACAGAGATTCAACCTCCGATCAATATCGTGGTGAGGAACCAACCCCCAGATCCCGTCGCTCGTGCGATCGGCGTGACAATCGATCCCGTCCTCGCGGAAGCCGCCAAGACGACCCTCGCCACGATACATGTGACGGATCGCCACGGGCAGATCGTTGCGACCACAGGAAACGCACTAGAGAAATCGATCGCGTTGTCAGACCCGGTTAACACCGTCTTCCTGGGAACGGCCGTGAGTCAGTTGCGGCGTATTTCCGCAACGGCGGAACCAGGAATCATCGGGTTCGAAAGCGGATCCAATCTCGCCGTTCTCGTCGCTTTACCCATCATTGAGAAAGGTGAAGTCGAAGGCTCCGTGGTGCTATCACAGCCTCCGCCGAGTATCTTCACGGCGCTCTACGCAAAGCGTTACCTCTTGCTCGAAACGACCGGCGTTATTCTCGCCGTCGTCGTCCTTATTTCAATTTTCGCTTCGAGGACCGTAGTGAATCCCATTCAACGACTGGCAAAAGAAGCCGATCTCGTGGCACGTGGAGAACAACAGACATTCAGCGAGGAACACGTGTATCGCACTCAAGAGGTCGATCTACTTGCTAAACGCCTCAAAGAAATGGCGGATGCGCTACAGCTACGTTCCCAATACGTTCGGGACTTCGCTCGCCACATCAGCCACGAATTCAAGACACCCATCACTGCCATTCGAGGTGCTGTCGAAGTACTCGAAGATCATGCCGGCGATATGACCCTCGAAGAACGCAACAAATTTACGGGGAACGTTCGATCCGACGTAGCTCGACTTGAACGTTTAACGAACGGTCTGCTGGAGCTCACCAGCGTCGAAATGTCGGTCGCAAACGATGAATTCTGTGTTCTGGTTGACGTCGAAGCAGAGTGCCAACACGCATCGCTGCACGGATCGACCTCCACCCCAATCGCAATAGCAGCAAAAAACCTGACTGCCATCCTGTCTCATCTCATCAAGAACGCCGATCAACATGGGGCTAAGTCGATCGAAATTACGAGCGTCGTTGTCGACCAGACGCTCCAAATCGACATAACCGACGACGGGGACGGTGTTCCCGAGTCAAACAAACATTTGCTATTCGATCCCTTCTTTACGACCTACCGGGACCGAGGAGGAACCGGCCTCGGTCTTTCCATAGCTCAAGCCATAGC
Organism: uncultured Pseudomonadales bacterium; assembly: GCA_963992075.1. GTDB lineage: Bacteria > Pseudomonadota > Gammaproteobacteria > Pseudomonadales > Azotimanducaceae > UBA11889. Next base: position 12,087 of record CAXDSX010000039.1, read on the forward strand.
ACGAAACGCCGATGGCGATCTTGAGTACGTAACTCGCCCCGTGAAGACGGGTACGACCTTTCGTCTGACCGTCCCGTTAGCGCTGCCGGATGGCCCAGAGATCAGCTCAGCCCATAAAGCCGCTCGACATTTTCGCGCGTAATTCGCTGTCGCTCTTGGTCTGGAACATCGTGGAAAATTTCATCCAACACCTCCAACGAACAAGGCCACGTCGAATCCACATGGGGGTAGTCGGATCCCCACATCAGATTGTCTATGCCAATTAACTCACGAGTGAGCACGGCAGGTCGGTCATCTTCGATGGTCGCGTAAAACTGCCGCGACCAGACTTCATGCGGAAGCTCCCCGGTATATTCATCGGAACGGAAACGGTATTCCCTCTGTAAACCCTGGTCGATGCGATCCAGCCAGTGCCCGATCCAACCGCCGTTAAATTCGGCAACCACGAATTTCAAATTCGGGTGCCGCGTCGCCACACCTCGGCAAATCAAGTCCGTCAACGTTCTTTGAATCGTGCTTTGCGTGTTTGCGTAATCCGCTATCGGATCTCGCGTCGCCTTATTCGGTCGAAATTCATGCGGTAAATAGGCATTCGTTCCCACGTGCATCGACAATGGGAAACCCGCTTCTTCCGCCAAGGTCCACACCCCTTCATAGCACGAATCATGGTAGGGGGCTTCCGCGGGCGCCGTGCAGGGAATGCATCCGCCAAGAAATCCCTTCTTGATAACCCGTTCCAACTCTTTGTACGCCGCGTTCGGTTCCTGCATGGGGATCGCTGCCAATCCAAACAATCTCGAATCGGAGTTCCTCGTGTAATCCATGAGCCAATCGTTGTAATTCTTCTGGCAAGCAACAAGCAGTTCGGTATTTTCAAAACTGAACAGTCCAAAAAAACCGGGATAAAGGAACTCTGCGGCAATCCCGTCAGCGTCCTGATCGACATATCGGCACGAGCCGTCCCTGATGCCCTCGCGAAGGCCATCGTATCCTCGGGACATAATCGCCATAACCTCTGGATCGGCTAAATCATCGACCTCGGGCTTACGACCCGGCCTGCGTTGGACTTCAATACCATCACGAATTCGAAGACCCGCAATGCCTATGCGTCGACGGATACCAGCATTGCCCTTTGAAGGAATAATGATCGCATCTTGGTCGGTGCCCGCATGCATAACCCTCGGGGCGTCGTCGCCGAACCGTTCGGGCAAACCAACAAATACATCGGCCCCTTCGACCACGTGCGAATCCGCTGAAATTGGCTGCATGGCCACGCCTCTCATTCAATCGCTCAGAAAACGAAGCAGACTAATATCCCAAGTCTTTGTCAATCACCCCTTCCAAGGCTTCGCCGTTATTGAGGCGCTCAAGATTTCTGATGAACCGATCAAGGTTTCGGGATGCTCGAAACTGACTAGCACCCGCCGTATGAGGACTCATGACAACGTTGTCGAGTGACCACAAGCCGCTGTCCGCAGGAAGCGGTTCACGCGGCGCAACATCCAACGCGGCTCCAGCGATTATTCCTTCGGCCAACGCATTGACCAGGTCGTCCTCGACCATCACTTCACCACGCGTCACGTTAACGAGTACCGCACTGTCTTTCATTGCTTTGAACGCTGCTGAATTAAATTTTCCACGTGTCTCGGTCGTTAACGGACAACAAATGGACACAACGTCGGATCGAGACAACATCGAATCGAATCCGTCCGGCGCTAAGACCTCGCCAGCCCCATCCGATGCTTGCATTTGTTCGCGGTCCAACGCGATCACCTGCATACCAAAACCGACGGCTCGACGCGCCATGGCTTTACCCGTCCCACCGAACCCAAAAATGCCCAAGGTTGCCCCCGTCAATTCGATTTCCTTCGATCTCATTTCGGGTCGATGTTCCCAGGACGATGGCCCTAAGCGTAATGCCGTACCTAGCTGCCGCGTCAGCATCAACAAAAGCCCAAAGGCGTGGTCGGCAAGATGTTCGCCGACCAAACCCTTTTCACTCGTTAGAATAACGTCGCTCAAGACAAATTCATCGTAGAGGAACATGTCCACACCCGAAGCGATCGCGTGAACCCACTTAAGGCGATTGCTCGCAAGAAACATTCGCTTAGATAAAAGCCCCAGCAAAACATCGCTATCGCCGACATGCTCGATGGCCTCTTCGGGGGTGCTCACGACCACGTCCGCATTCCCACCAGCAACGCGAATCCGCTCGATGTCGGTGTCGGAAATTGACGGTAAGGTGAGCCCCGGAATAATCAAGATTTTCACGAAAACACCACCTCTACCTCGCCAATCGCAGGACCGAAATCGCCGCACCAGCATCCGACTTGGGCAATCCTTTGTCGGGTATAAGACCCTGTAATCACGAGATCCCCGCCCTTGATCGATCGATCAAACCGAGCCAACGTTCGAACCAAAGCAACAAGCGAATCAATATGATTATCAATATGGTTTTTCGCGGCAACCGTTTCGATCTTCTCGCCATCAAACATTAAATCCACGACGAGCGATTCGAAGGGGAACGCACGCCAGTCAAGTTCCCGACCTTCTCCGATCACTATCCCCCACTGCGATAAATTGTCTTCCAACCGCTGCTCGGGGGTCGGGTCGGACCCTAGACCTGTCTCTTATACACATCTCCGAGCCCACGAGACCGAGGCTGATCTCGTATGCCGGCGTCTGCTTGAAAAAAAAA
>CAXDSX010000040.1:0-14632 GCA_963992075.1 uncultured Pseudomonadales bacterium
CTACACCTCTCTATTCGTCGGCAGCGTCAGATGTGTATAAGAGACAGGCGGTAGAGAGCTTTTTGAGGCGTCAAACTAAGTGTGACTCGAATTGAGTCGGGGTAGGCTTGACCCGCGTTGGGTTGGGAACTTTATCGTGAGCTTCTTGCATGAATGGTCGGTGTAACGATGGATAAAAGTTGTTCCGAAACGAGTCGGACCCATCGTTGATGCGATACGTTTCAACACGCGGTGGTATGGATCCCGTGACGTTTCGAGATGCCGTGATCATTGGCCAAGCGCCGGATGGGGGATTACTTCTGCCCGAAGTTTTGCCCGACGTCTCGAAAGAATTGGAAGGTTGGCGACAACTTTCGTTCGAGGACCTGGCGTTCGAAGTAATACGGCTCTTTGCTGACGATATTGATGACGCGGTCCTCAGAAAAATACTTAAAGATGCGTTTGCGACGTTTACGGTTGAGGACACCATCCCTCTTGTCCAATTCGACGGTTTGAACGTGCTTGAGTTATTTCACGGGCCTACGCTCGCGTTCAAAGACGTGGCGCTTCAGGTGCTCGGCGGATTGTTTGAGCACATATTAGATGGCTCTTTGGGCAGATTGAACGTACTAGGGGCGACGAGCGGAGATACGGGGAGCGCGGCGATAGCTGGCGTTCACGGTCGGCCCAATATCGATATTTTTGTCCTCTTTCCCGATGGCCGAACGAGTTTGATGCAAGAGCTGCAAATGACAACGGTACTGGACGATAATGTTCATTGTCTGGGAATCGAAGGCACCTTCGACGATTGCCAAGAGCTCATGAAGAGTATTTTTGGCGACCTGGCGTTTAAAGAAAAATACCGTTTAGGGGCCGTGAATTCCGTCAACTGGGCGCGCGTTGTCACCCAAATTGTTTATTACGTGTACGCGGCATTGAAGTTCAAAGAACCCGTCTCGTTCAGCGTGCCCACCGGTAATTTCGGTAACGTGTTTGCTGGTTATCTTGCGAAGTCGATGGGTGTGCCCATCGACCGATTGGTGCTTGCGACCAACGATAACGACATCCTAGCCCGTTTCTTTGAAACGGGCAGGTACACGCGGAGCACTGTCCAACATACATTGAGTCCATCGATGGACATTCAGGTGGCGAGCAACTTCGAGCGATTCTTGTACTTTTATTTTGGCCGAGATTCGGAACGGCTAGTTGAGTTTCTGGGGACATTCTCTGAGCAAGGCTCGGCAGAGGTTGACTACCTCGAGTCGGAGGACCCGTTTTTCTTAGCAACCAGTGTTGGTGAAGAAGAGACCCGGGAAACCATCAAAACAACCTATGCGTCATACGACTACGTACTTGATCCGCACAGCGCCGTTGGCGTTGCAGCCGCGTCACGATTCAACCTGGCTAGCCCCGTCATTTCACTTGCCACTGCTCATCCGGCAAAGTTTCCCGATGCTGTGAATGAAGCCATCGGTAAGGAAGTTGCGACTCACGCCAAACTGCAAAATTTGATCTCGCGCGCCACCCGGAAGACAGTATTGCCAGCTGACAAAGAAGTGGTGAAGAACTATTTAGCTACGAATGCTCGATAGCATGGTGTGTAGATTGCATAGGCTATAAAGCGCTAAGCGAGGCAATTGTTCCCACCAGTGACGGTAGGTCGGTGACGGTTGCGTGGGCCGGTACCTGATCTGTTTTGCCGTCGAAGTTGACCCAAATGGAATGGATACCGACGCGATTAGCGCCTTCAATGTCGTCAATTGGGTTGTCGCCAACATGCGCCGTTTGCTTGGGTGAAACGTTGGCGCGACGTAACGCTTCGAGAAACATTTCGGGGCCCGGCTTGCTAGAGCCAACGTCCGCCGCCGAAATCGCAAAGGAAAAATAACGGTCCAAGCCAAGCTTTTGAATATCCGCATTCCCGTTGGTGAGCGCGGCCAGTTGATAACGTTGCGAGAGGTTATTGAGGGTATCTTGAGCACCATCGTAGAACGTAATCGTATTGCGCCACTGGATAAATACGGCAAACGCCTCACGCGCCTTGGTATCTGCTGCCGTTGGGGTTAAACCGCACTGCTCGAATGCGAGACGCATCATATGAATGCGCAACGCGGAAACATCGTGCCGTGCATCCGGGTCTTCTTCCAGCACTCGAGCGCGAAGGGATGCGACATTTTCCGGGTTCATGTAACTGGCGTACTTCGGAACGTGGGGCTGTATCCAATTACGCGTCTCCTTTTCCGCGCGGTGAATAACGGCATCCACTTGCCATAAGGTGTTGTCCAAATCGAAGGTCACCAAACGAATTGTCATTTACCACCTTGCTTTTTATCCCGCGCCCGGGGATGAGAAATGTCATAGACCTTAGCGAGGTGTTGGAAGTCAAGATGCGTGTAGATTTGTGTCGTGGAAATATCGGAGTGGCCCAGAAGTTCCTGTACCCCGCGCAGGTCGCCACTCGATTCCAGTAAGTGGCTAGCAAAACTGTGTCGCAATAAGTGTGGATGGATGGAATCAATTCCGAGAGCTTTCACCCCAGCGAGTTTGACGCGGAGCTGAACCGTTCGATGGCTGATACGTTGATCACCGCGGCCGACGAAAACCGGGTCGTCGGGTTTCTGAACGGTTCGAGTGGCCAACCACTCTTTGAGCGCCGTTACCGTATGAGAGCCGAGAGGCACGATTCGCGTCTTACGCCCTTTGCCTAACACCCGCGCGCTGCGGTTCGCCAGGTCGAGATCCTGAATATCGAGTTGGACAAGCTCGGCGAGGCGAATTCCGCTGCCATAAAGTAGTTCGAGTAGTGCGCGGTCTCTCTTCTCGATTGGGGTAGCGGCACTTCCGCTAAGCAGTTGGGCAGTTTGATCAGTATCCAGCGCTTGTGGAAGTTTTCTCGCGACTCTTGGGGACGTGACGCCGTTGGCCGGATTGTTGGCTAAACGGCCTTTTTGTACCAGGTAAACGAAGAAAGAACGCAAGCAGGAGAGGGCTCGCCTGATCGATCGTGGTGATATCCCCCGTTGATTTAATTGAGCAATGTGACGCTTGATATCAGCGGATGTGATCGAGTCGACGGGCAACACCGGATTTGCCAGAAAAAAACTCCGAAGGTCGCGTGAATAAGCTTTTAGCGTATGAGGGGAAACGCGACGTTCAACGGTCAGATGCTTGAGATAATCTTCCAATAGCAAACTATTGTCCGATGTCATACGAACTTCTATTGCATCACCCGATCTAAAGTGCGACTCAAAACGTCGCTGATATATTCAAGGAACAGAGTCCCCTTCTCGGGTACGAAGCGTTGTGGATCGTCGGAACCAATGACGAGAATCGCTTCAAGGTTAGGTAGGCGCATGGGGACAAGTGCGACCGAGCCGGGCTGAGTTAAATCGGAGCCGGCGAACATGGCTCCGTATTCCGTGGGTCGATAAATTCCACAAATGGGTTCGGGTTGGTTGAACAAGCGTGGAAAGGGCGGCTCGTCGTTTACCGCGACACCGACAATGTGCTTGTGTTCTGTTGGTGCTTGCCAGTCATGCACATAACAAATCCCATGACTCGCATCGAATCCTTCGATCAATCTTGTTGCAAGAACGTTATCTAGACCCTGGAGGTCGATCGTATCCATCAGGGCCAAAGTTAGCGTGCGTGTCTTGAGGAAAACGTCATCGTTCATACCGGCGTTGTTCAGGAGTTCGTTTAAACGCTTCCTCAAGTCAATGTTGCGCTCACGCAACAGCGACACTTGACGCTCAACAAGCGACGTTGCTGATCCAGATTCGTGAGGTAGTGCAAGCTTCGAGATCACTTCGGGATGGCGTTCAAAAAATTCGAGCTCGCTTTCCAAGTATGCGACTACCGCATCGTCGTCGAGAGTGGGGTTATCGGGGGTTGCTGTCATGTGCGGAGTTCGCCGTCGTATACCCAAGTAGCTGGGCCGGTCATTTCGACCATTGAACTTTCGCCCGGCCACATGACGCGTACTTTGCCCCCTGGTAGAGACACTTTGACCCGATCATCCAATTTTCCAAGTAGGTGCCCTGCGACCACTCCGGCACAAGCCCCCGTTCCGCACGCAAGTGTTTCGCCGACGCCACGTTCAAATACGCGAAGGCGGACAAATTGGCGATCGACGATTTGCATAAACCCGACATTGACGCCCTCGGGGAACCGGTTATTGGCTTGCAGCGCTTGGCCCCACTCCGTGATGGGTGCATCGTTGACATTGTCGACGATGATCACGGCATGCGGATTTCCAATCGATAATGGCACGAATTCGATATCCTGGGACCCTGTGTTGATGACGTAGTTGATCGCCGGTTCGTCCGCGAGAAAGGGAATTGCGGATGGTTTAGTGCGGGGGATGCCCATGCCCACACGGACAATACTGGTGTATGGACTGTCTGCGATATCGTCGAGGATCGATGTGTGAACGATCCCGCCGAGCGCTTCCATTTGCAGCGATTTCTTGATCGTTAGCCCTACGTGTGACACGTATTTGGCGATACATCGAGCGCCATTACCGCATTGTTGTACTTCCGTACCATCAACATTGAAGATTCGATAGCGGAAGTCTGTTTTAGGATTTGACGGCGGATGGACGACGAGAAGCTGATCGAAACCGATACCGGTCCTTCGATCTCCCCACTTCTGGATGAGTTCTGGTGAGATCTCAAAGTGCTGGGTTACCAGCTCCAGGACCAAGAAGTCGTTTCCTAATCCGTGCATTTTTGTGAATTTAAGATGCATGACCCAATCCCAATCCGATCACAGGATCCGTTCGTGATGTAGAAGATCGCTGACGGATTCTCTGACACGAACCAGTCGCATATCGTTATCTTGGATCATGACTTCGGCCGACCGCGGCCTCGTGTTGTAGTTTGAGGATTGGACGAACCCGTAGGCACCTGTTGAAAGTATTGCCAACAAAGAATCCTCCGACAATGCTAGATCGCGTTGTAACGCGAGGAAGTCGCCAGACTCGCAAATAGGGCCGACGATATCCCATCGAACGGTCTCTGTAGTACTTTGGCCGACTGACATGACCCGATGATAGGCTTGATAGAGAGCGGGTCGAATGAGGTCATTCATTGCCGCATCAATGATGGCGTAATTCGGTTGATCAGGGACGCGCGATGGTTTGAGGTACTCGACTCGAGTCAATAGTAGGCCTGACTCGGCAACTAGATACCGGCCGGGTTCAATTAGCAGTTCGATGTTGAGTCCGCTCAATTTGTTCGATACTGCCTCGGCGTAGCTCGCTATATCGAGCTCCTCTTCATCGGCATAGCGAATCCCAAGTCCTCCGCCCAAGTCGAGGTGTTCTATTTTAATTCCTTGCTCGGACAACGTCTGCTGGAGTCTGATCAGGTGATCAAGTGCTTCGACGAAAGGTTCGGTCTGATTGATTTGAGAACCAATATGGCAGCCTAACCCTAAGATGTTCAGGCTCGGTGATTTGTGTGCATAACGGCACATTTCGACGGCTTCGGGTTCTGCAACACCGAACTTATTTTGCCGCAACCCGGTTGAGATATAGGGGTGTGTATTGGCATCGACGTCAGGATTCAACCGGACGGATACAGGCGCTACTTTGCTTAGGAGAGTGGAGCGCGATTCAATACGTTCCAATTCCGCTGTGCTTTCCATATTGATGCAGCCGATTCCTGCTTTTAAAGCGAAATCGATTTCTTCCACACTTTTGCCGACTCCCGAAAAGATTGCGCGGGACGGAGCAATACCAGCCACAATGAGGCGCTCCAGTTCGCCTCCTGAAACGATGTCAAAACTTGCGCCCAGTTTATCCAAATGGTCAAGTATCGAGAGGTTGCTATTCGCTTTAACCGAGTAACAGATTCGATGTCTGATCTGAGCAAGAGCCCCAGCGAGTTCTTGGTAACGAGTTTCAATATCATTCCAACTGTAGACGTAGGTTGGTGTGCCAAAGCGATCGGCAACCTGGTCTAGTCGTACGTCGTCTAAACAGAGGATTCCATCCGTTCGTTGAAGGGACATAGCTATCCTGTGATGACGGTCTCGTCAGGTAGAGTCAACGGTCCTTTCTGGCCGCACGTTGCGACGAACAAGCAGACCGCAGCGATTAAAACAAGCCGCATTTCAAACTTCCGAAGAAAAAAAGGCGCGGAAGTATAGGCCCACAGTGGGTGTGTAGCGAGTTTGGTCGAAGGAGGTCACAGGCTCTCTTTCGCGTTTTGGATGGCTGCCATAACAGCCTCTGGAGCAGTACCACCGGGGTGTTTGCGGGCGGCAATCGATCCTTCCAGGGTCAGCGACTCAACGACATCCGCTTCGATCGCGTCGGAAAACTGTTGCAGTTGGGAAACCTCGATTTCATGGAGGCTGAGCTCGTTTTCTAGGGCATGGGCAACTACGCGCCCCACGATCGTATGGGCATCTCGAAAGGGAACGGCCTTTCGGACAAGGTAATCTGCTAAATCCGTCGCCGTCGCGAAACCTTTTTCGGCGAACGCGCGCATATTTTCGACCTTAGGTGACATCGCAGCGATAATTTCTCCCATTGCAAAAAGGCAATCTCTAAGTGTATCGGCAGTATCAAAGAGCGCTTCTTTGTCTTCTTGGTTATCCCTGTTGTACGCCAACGGCTGGCCTTTCATTAATACCAGCAAGCTAGAAAGATTCCCGAAGACCCTACCCGTTTTGCCACGTACGAGTTCTGGGATGTCCGGGTTTTTTTTCTGCGGCATGATGCTCGAACCTGTGCAGAAACTGTCGGGTAACTCGATGAAATCAAACGCGGGCGAATTCCACGAAACGAGTTCTTCACACCAGCGCGACAAATGCAGCAACGTCATGCTCGCGATAGCAGCAAACTCGATGGCGAAATCACGGTCGCTCACTGCGTCAAGTGAGTTCCGAGCGAGACCCTCAAATCCCAGCTTCTCGGCGGTATATTCGCGGTCGATCGGAAAACCCGTTCCTGCTAAAGCAGCACTGCCGAGGGGCGAGACGTTCACTCGGTGACGACACTCGAGGAATCGTTCTCGATCACGATGCAACATTTCGAACCAAGCTAGGAGGTGGTGGCCGAAAGTGATGGGTTGGGCAATCTGCAGGTGGGTGAAGCCCGGCATAATCGTGCGCGCATGACGTTCAGCTGTATCCAACAGATGTTCGAGGATGACGGTTTGGTCGGCCGTGATCTGATCGATTTGATCCCGAGTCCAAAGCCGCAAATCGGTCGCAATTTGGTCGTTTCGCGAACGGCCGGTATGGAGTTTTTTCCCAGGCTCGCCAACAAGTTCGATCAAGCGAGCCTCGATGTTCATGTGTACATCTTCGAGGATGATCGACCATTGAAAATCCCCGTTTTCAATTTCTTCGCGAATTTTGTGTAGTCCGTTGGTAATAGCGAGGCATTCTGAATCAGTCAGAACGCCAATCTTCGAGAGCATCTCTGCATGCGCCGTCGAACCTAGAATGTCGTACGCGTATAACCGGTGGTCGTAATCGACAGACGCAGAAAAACGTTCTACGAATTTATTGGTGGGTTCGGAGAAACGACCGCCCCATGGTTTTGTCGGGATTTTGGCCATTGCACAAAGCAGGGCTGAGAATAAACGAGATTATACCAACCTCAGCCTAGCGAAGGTTTTTTCTCTCCGTAGCCAACCGCTTGGCGAGAGTGAAGGCGCCGATTTTTTCGTTACTGTTTTCGGTGGCGCTTTGTAACCACGCGTTTCGCCGTATTGTCGAGTAATCTAGGGAACCGAATTGGCTGCAACTTTTTTTGGATGAGTGCACCTAGTGGTCAACACATGAGGTTGAACAGATACCTCCACCAAGCGCCATGAAGAAGATTCGTGTTGCAACAAGAAAAAGCGAGCTCGCGTTATGGCAGGCGAGACACGTTAGATCACTGCTATCGCAAAGTAATGTTGACTTCGATATTGAAATTGTTGGTCTTACCACCGAGGGCGACATTCGCCGGGAGGAGCGTCTTCAAGACATCGGCGGAAAAGGTCTTTTCACCCAAGAACTAGAACGAGCGTTGAGTGAACAGAAGGTCGATTTGGCAGTCCATAGCATGAAGGACGTCCCGGTGATTCTCGATGCATCGTTCGGTGTTATGGCGGCCGGTGAGAGAGCGGACGCTCGCGATGCGTTAGTTGGCGCGGATAGCATTCTTACGTTATCCAAGGGCAGTCGAGTTGGGTCATCGAGTGGTCGCCGGGCTGCGCAACTGGTGAGACAGAATCAGGACATAGATATTGTTCCTATTCGAGGAAATGTGGGAACTCGTCTGGAAAAGCTCCGTCGCGGCGAATTCGATGCCTTACTACTGGCGAGCGCGGGACTCGACCGCCTTGGTCTTGGCGCTGAAATAGGACAGCGCTTGGATACAGAGTTCTGCGTGCCTGCAGCTGGGCAAGGCGCGTTGGCGATTGAGTTTTTGAGAGAACGCGAAGACATCGCGGCAATTGCTGCTACGTTGTGCATAGATCATGTCGCGAGGGCGATCGAATCGGAAAGATTGGTGGTTAAGCGGCTAGGCGCTGATTGCAACATGCCGCTTGGTGTCTATTGCCGGCCCGAGGATGCGGGTTTCTGCATTACCGCGACACTTTTGACGGCGACGGGTGATCGATGTTTACGCGTCGAGAAAGCCGGCAAAGATGAGATTGATTTGGCCGACGATGTCGCGGAAACGTTGTTAGCGATGGGTGCGCAGGAACTAATTGACGTCGGATGAATTGCGTTTGGATCACTCGGTCTGAGCCCGGCGCCGGTCGCTTGGAGCGAGCCTTAACCGAGGCGGGGTTTCGATCGATAAATGCCCCTGTCTTGACAACCGAATTGGTCAGAGAGGCAGCGCCATCGGAAGAGTTCGATGTCACCGTGTTCTTATCTGAACACGCTGTTAAGTACGCGATCGAAGGAAAGTGGCGTTCCATTGGCCCGGTAGTCGCAATTGGTCCGACTACTGCGGAGGCCCTTCGGTCAGTAGGTCTTCAACCGGCTCATGCCGGGCACGCTTCGTCGGAAGGGGTATTCGAACTGCTCGAGCAACAGTACTCTAAAGTCGACAGCGCGCTAATAGTGGCGGGTGCGGATGGGCGTGAGGACTTAGCTAAGTGGCTTACAGACAAAGGGGTTCGGGTGCGTACATGGATTACCTACCGGCGAGTTCTGCTCCGACCGGTCGTGGACGTTGGTGCGTGCGACGTGGTTGTTGTGTCCAGCGCTGAAGCGCTTTCGAGAATCGCCGAACTATGTTTCGAGTGCGAGAATTTTGATGGAGGTCAGGTGTCGGTTTTGGTGCCTTCCGATCGCGTAGCAGAAGTTGCGGCATCTTTGGGGTTCACGACAGTCTTTAATTGCGATGGCGCCGACCCTCGAGCGGTCGTCTCGACGCTTCTAAACCAAGCGCTCTGATCGAGATTCTATCGGCCACCCTTCATCGACGAAAAGAACTCCTCGTTAGTCTTAGTATCTTTCAGCTTGTCGGACATGAATTCGATTGCGGCGATATCGTCCATATCGTGCAGTAACTTCCTTAATATCCATACACGTTGGAGCTCTTCTTCGCTCATGAGAAGTTCTTCTCGGCGTGTTCCCGAACGACGAATGTTAATAGCGGGATACACTCGTTTTTCGGCAATTTTTCGTTCGAGGTGAAGTTCCATATTCCCTGTGCCTTTGAATTCTTCGTAGATCACCTCGTCCATCTTTGAACCAGTTTCCACAATCGCAGTTGCGACGATGGTCAGGCTCCCACCTTCTTCAATATTTCGTGCGGCCCCATAAAATCTCTTTGGCCTTTCGAGTGCGTGCGCGTCTACACCCCCCGTAAGGACTTTGCCTGACGAAGGTACGATTGTGTTGTAGGCCCGGGCGAGACGAGTAATAGAATCAAGTAGAATCACAACGTTTTTCTTGTGTTCGACCAAGCGCTTGGCTTTTTCGATGACCATTTCAGCAACTTGGACGTGCCGAGATGGTGGCTCGTCGAACGTGCTGGCGACAACCTCTCCTTGCACCAATCGTTGCATTTCTGTCACTTCTTCCGGACGCTCATCGATCAAAAGTACGATCATGATGGCTTCTGGGTCGTTGGAAGTGATCGACTGCGCGATAGCCTGAAGCATCAGCGTCTTACCCGCTTTCGGCGGAGAAACGATAAGTGCTCGTTGTCCTTTGCCAATGGGCGCGATCAGATCGACGATTCGGCCGGACAGATCCTCAGTACTGCCGTTGCCACGTTCTAGGTCATATCGTTCTTCAGGAAAGAGCGGAGTTAAATTCTCAAAAAGAATCTGATGTTTCTTGGCATTAGGCTCGGTAAGGTTGATCTCATCAACTTTAAGCAGAGCGAAGTATCGTTCGCCATCCTTAGGCGGTCGAATCTTTCCTGAAATACTATCGCCAGTGCGCAAATTGAAACGCCGAATCTGGCTGTGAGAAACATAAATATCGTCGGGCCCTGCCAGATAGCTTGTATCATGGGAACGGAGAAAACCGAAGCCGTCGGATAGTATTTCGAGGGTCTCGTTACCGTATATGTCGATCCCGCTCTTAGCTTGTTTGCGCAATATCGCTGCGATCACTTCCTGTTTTCGTGACCGAGCTAGATTTTCGAGACCCATTTCATGAGCCATTTCAACGAGCTCAGCGACGGGTTTTCTTTTCAAGTCTGTTAAGTTCATTTCATGTTAATCATTGGTGGTTTGTTTTGCGTATTCGGTGGTACGTGTGCCCCCTTTCCCGGTCGGTAACAAACGTTTACAGATACCACTGGCGCCGGTGAGAAAGGGAAAGAAACGACGACTGAATTAGCCGACGAGCCCCGAATGTACCATCGCGTTAACGCCCGCGTCTAGCATTTTGAATGGCGTAATTCGAACGAATAACGCGCTCAAAAGAGCCCAATAATGCTCTCGAAACGCGTTCTAGATTGCATCCTAATGTACTGTTTTCTTGATCGACCTAAATGTTGCTGTCGAGAAACGCCGCAAGTTGTGATTTTGATAGCGCGCCGACCTTGGTAGCTTCTACCTGGCCGTCACGAAAGAGCATCAAGGTTGGAATTCCACGTATGCCGTACTTAGGAGGCGTCCCCTCGTTGGAATCGATATCAATCTTGCAGACCTTGAGCTTTTCAGAGTATTCACCGGCTATTTCTTCGAGGATCGGAGCGATCATTTTGCACGGTCCGCACCACTCGGCCCAATAGTCGACCAATACAGGGCCATCCGCCTCAAGCACATCGGCGTCCCAGCTCGCATCGGTAACGTGGTGTATGTTGTCGCTCATCCCATCCTCCATGTCATAGGGGACTCAGTATAACATTTGTAACCATGTTGAAGAATCCGATAACGGAGCGAAGTGGCCGACGCAAGCTCCTTAATCACACGGTAGAGCGCGCGCCGATTTCGATTCGTTCCAAAGAACCCCGTACGATCTCGTCGAATAAAGCGCTGAAATACGATGGCGCTGCTGAGACAATGTGGTGAGTCGAGGGGCGAAGTGAGCAGTCTGATGACCGCGCGTTATCCGAAAATCCGCATGCGCCGAAATCGCTCGAGCGATTTCGTGCGGCGTTTGGTACGTGAGAACGAGCTGTCGGCTAACGATGTCATTTATCCGATGTTCGTTGTGGCGGGAAGTGGAATGCGGGAGCCCATTGAATCCATGCCGGGCATTGAACGCTTGAGCCTCGATGCATTGGTTGCCGAAGCGAAACTATTGGTCGATTACGGCGTACCCGCGATCGCGTTATTCCCAAAAATCGAGCCTAGTCTCAAGGATCCGGAAGGAGGTGAGGCCATAAATCCTGACGGCCTTATCCCGAGGGCAGTAACCGCGGTAAAAGAGGCGTGTCCTGAATTAGGGGTAATCACCGACGCAGCCTTGGATCCGTACACGTCACATGGCCAAGACGGTCTGATAGATGAAGCGGGCTATGTCGTTAACGACCCGACGATCGCGTTGCTCGTCGAGCAAGCAAGGGTCTGTGCGGCAGCTGGTGCCGACGTTATTGCGCCGTCCGACATGATGGATGGACGAGTAGGTGCTATTCGAGAAAGGCTCGAAGCTGATGCCTTCGTAAACACAAAGATCATGGCTTATTCGGCGAAATATGCCTCGGCCTATTACGGCCCGTTTCGTGACGCGGTTGGATCCGCATCAAACCTTGGACAGAGCGATAAGATGAGTTACCAAATGGATCCTGCCAATAGCGATGAAGCACTGCGAGAAATCGCGCTTGATCTGGAGGAAGGTGCGGACATGGTGATGGTAAAACCGGGCATGCCATACCTCGACGTGGTCCAGCGGGTCAAAGAGAGTTTCGGAGTACCAACATTCGTCTATCAGGTAAGTGGCGAATATGCGATGCATATGGCTGCGATCGATAACGGATGGTTGGAAGAGAAAGTGATCCTAGAAGCTCTGGTTTCTTGTAAACGGGCCGGTGCCGATGGAATCCTGACCTATTTTGGAAAGCGTGTTGCAGAGATGTTGGCATCGGCGTAACTCCTTTAAGGCTTTGGCTGCCACGGTCCCGGCGTGAGTGTTTTATCGGTGGTGTTACGCCGTTGTTAATGTCATTGAATTTTTCACGATGACCAGGGCGCTTCTTGCCAGCGTCTTGCTGGCTCTGGTTGCTTTAATCTTGGTCTTCGATGGAACTGAGTACTTGACCCTTTCGTACTTTCAAGCCGTGAGGGCGGACTTGACCTTAGCGGTTGAAGCTGCTCCTTGGACTTATCGTGGAGGGTTTTTTCTGGCCTACATCGTTGTCACGGCCCTTTCGATTCCGGGTGCGACGATCATGACTCTCGCGGCGGGAGCGCTGTTTGGATTCGGATGGGGTCTCGTTCTCGTTTCATTTGCGAGTTCGATCGGCGCAACGCTTGCCTTCACGATTGCGCGCTTTCTGTTGGGTAATTGGATTCAAACAAGGTTTGCCGAACAATTGGTTCGCGTGAATGAGGGCATTGACCGAGATGGGAATTACTATTTGTTTGGCTTGCGCATGGTGCCACTGGTTCCTTTTTTCGCTGTAAATAGCGTAATGGGATTGACCGGAATGCGTCTGAAGAATTTCTATCTTGTCAGTCAACTGGGTATGTTGGCCGGAACGGCCGTTTACGTGTTTGCCGGATCCAGTATTGGAAACCTAAATTCGGTCGCAGATATTCTCAACCCTGGCCTCATCATGGCGTTCGTTTTGGTTGGATTATTTCCTTTCGGGGCCAGAAAATTCCTGGATTGGCTCGGCATTAAAAGGCCCTCGGGGTGAAGCGCTACGATCATAACCTGGTTGTGATTGGGGCGGGTTCTGCAGGGCTCGTGGCGGCATTGGTAGCGGCTACGGCCCGGGCTCGTGTGGTACTCGTCGAGCGTGAAAAGATGGGAGGTGATTGCCTGCATACAGGCTGTGTGCCCTCGAAGGCTTTGATTGCTTCGGCTAAGACCGTCCATCAACTAAATGGCGCGACAAATTACGGACTACGTGGCGTGCACGGCGATGTTGATTTCGAAGCGGTGATGGCGAGAGTGCACCGCATCATCGCCGCCATTGCACCGAAGGATTCGATCGCTCGCTATGAGTCGTTGGGAGTCACTTGCGCGATAGGTCATGCGGAAATTCACGATCCTCATCGCGTTTCCGTAGACGGTGTGTCTTACAAAACGAGAAATATCGTCGTGGCGAGTGGCGCCGAACCGGTTGTCCTGTCGATACCAGGACTCAACGAAGACGATTGTCTAACTTCAACCAATCTTTGGTCGATACGAGAACTACCGCGAAGGTTGGTTGTTTTGGGGGGCGGTCCTATCGGTTGTGAGCTTGCTCAAGCGTTCAATCGTCTAGGGAGCGACGTCACCCTCATTGAAACCGAGGATCGATTGCTTCCCCGGGAGGATGAAGAAGTTGGAACGATGATTGCGGAGATCTTTCGACGTGAGGGCGTCCGGGTCTTGACTGGGCATAGACCAGACAGATGCACTGGAAAACGCCTTTCAATCATCGGGCCAAGTTCAGTGGAGGAGGTAGATTTCGATCGTATCCTGATCGCTGCGGGACGTCGGGCACGGACATCAGGAATGGGCATCGAAAATTTAGGAATTGAAATCAAACCGGATGGCACTTTGGCGGTTGATCGATACTTACGTACGACCATTAATTCGGTTTATGCGGCTGGCGACGTGGTAGGGCCGTATCAATTTACCCATATGGCCTCCCATCAGGCGTGGATCGCCGCAGCAAACGCGTTAGCAAGACCCTTTTGGCGGTTCCCACTGGATGAATCGGTCGTACCTTGGGCGACCTACACGGATCCAGAGGTCGCACGGGTAGGGTTGTCCGAGGAGCAAGCACGGTCCACAGGGCGCGATATCGTTGTAACTCGATATGAATTAGACGACGTGGATCGAGCGCAGACTGATGGACGAACCGAAGGTTTCGTGAAGCTTGTCACGGCGCGTGGCAGCGATCGGTTACTTGGAGCGCTCGTGGTCGGTCCCGAGGCAGGGGAGATTATCAGCGAATACGTGACGGCTATGACGCACGGATTGGGGTTAAAAAAAGTATTCTCGACCATACATGTCTATCCGACTCGGATGGACGCCTGTCTCTTATACACATCTGACGCTGCCGACGAATAGAGAG
>CAXDSX010000041.1:0-14522 GCA_963992075.1 uncultured Pseudomonadales bacterium
TTTTTCAAGCAGAAGACGGCATACGAGATCAGCCTCGGTCTCGTGGGCTCGGAGATGTGTATAAGAGACAGGAGTGGGATCGAGCGCCGGCGACCGCGGCCGAGGTAGGCGGGTTTATTGAACATTTACAGCAGACCTTGGAGGAAGTAGGTTTTTATGATCCTGGAGCACCGAGACAGGCGATGACTCGACTAACGCGGATGTTTGGTCGAATTCAAATGGATGAAACCGAGGTGGCGATGTTAAGGGGTGTTCTCACACATGTTGAAAGATCAATCAGAGACAACCTCGATGACGATTCCTGATATTTTATTGTGTTCGGAGAGAGTGGAATGATTGCTGGCAACTTTAGATACGTCTTCATCGGGCTCTTGTTGTTGGTCGGCTTACTGACTTTTGCGGGGACAAGTGCTTCGGGGGTAGATGCGGACTTATCGGGTACTTGGACGCTAACCATTGAGACGCCGATGGGCATCTCCAATCCGGTGCTCACGATATGGAAGTCTGGTGGCGGATACGAAGGATCTTACGAGAGTCGACGAGGTAAACGGGTTGTGGAAGATGTTGAGGTGAAGGGTCAAACGTTTTCCTTTCGTATGATGGTATCTATGCCGATGGGAGACTTCGAGATGACGTATAAAGGTTCAATAGATGGCGAGAAGATATCGGGAACGATAGGAAACCCGATGGGCGAAATTGCTTTCGTGGGGAAGCGTTCTCAATAGCCGATCCCACGTCGCGGTTAAAGTAGACCAAATTGGTCGGGTATTGCATACTCGCGCGACTTTGGACAAAGCTTATTTGTCATGCGGCTGACCACGAAAGGTCGATACGCCGTCACGGCGCTTCTAGACCTCGCGATCCATCATGATGCTGGACCTGTGCCACTGGCAGCCATTGCCTTGCGTCAAGATATTTCTCAGTCATACCTGGAACAACTGTTTGGTAGGCTGAAGAGATCGGGCTTGGTACGCAGTATCCGTGGACCGGGCGGCGGATACGAATTGGTCGGCGATGTCGAACAAATCAATGTTTCCGAAATTCTGACCGCGGTTGGTGAGGGGCTTGATGCCACTCGATGCGGAGGCTCAGGCGATTGCCAAGACGGACAGACGTGTTTAACACACGAACTTTGGTCAGATCTCTCGATGCAGATCGATTTATTTCTTTCAAGGATTACGCTGGCGTCACTCATTGAGCGGGGCGACATCATGTCGATAGCACGCCGATTGGAGGACGTGAACCTCATTGAAGCTCGCTTGATCTGATGTCTTCGACCACGACTGCTTCGGCACGAAAACGGCCGGTATATCTTGATTACGCAGCGACAACGCCTGTTGATCCGAGAGTTGCCCATCAAATGAGTCGATGCCTGATGTTCGATGGTTATTTCGGCAATCCGGCTTCGCATAATCACGCCTTCGGCTGGGAGGCGGAAGAGCTGGTGGAAGAAGCCCGCTCACATCTGGCTCGTCTAATCAATGCGGATCCTCGCGAAATTGTTTGGACCTCGGGCGCTACCGAGTCGGACAACTTGGCGATTAAAGGCGTTGCTGAGAATGCCACGAAGCGCCACATGATCACGTCTGCCTACGAGCACAAAGCCGTAATTGACACGTTTAAGTACCTGGAATCTCGAGGGTTTGACGTCACCTATTTGGAGCCGAACCGTAGTGGTCTCGTGACACCGGAAGCCGTTTCAGCCGCAATTAGAGAAGACACGTTGCTCGTCTCAGTTATGCACGCGAATAACGAAATTGGGGTGGTCAATGAGATCGGTGCCATCGGCAAAATCTGCCGCGAGCAGGATGTTCTGATGCATACGGACGCAGCTCAGAGTGCCGGAAAAATCAGCGTCGATGTCAAAGCACAATGCCTTGATCTGATGAGCATATCGGGGCACAAGATATACGGCCCTAAGGGGATTGGTGCACTGTATGTTCGGCGCGAACCTCCAGTACCTCTTGATCCCTGCATTCATGGGGGTGGCCATGAAAGGGGTATGCGATCGGGTACCTTGGCGACACATCAGATAGTTGGGCTTGGCGAAGCTTCTCGAATTTGTGGGGAAGAAATGACCGTGGAATCGGAGCGTATCGGGATACTCCGCGAACGACTGTGGTCGCACTTGAAACAGGTACCGGGTACGTCGCTTAACGGAGACGCTGTGAAGCGTATCCCGGGCATCCTTAACGTCGCATTTGACGGCGTCGACGGCGAAACACTATTGATGGCCCTAGATGACGTTGCCGTGTCGTCCGGCTCGGCATGTACTTCTGCAACCGTTGAACCGTCATACGTCTTAAGATCGATTGGAGTAGATGAAGAGTTGGCGGCGAGCTCCTTGCGATTTACGGTGGGGCGCTTTACCACCGAGGATGACGTGGATTATGCCGCCAAACGAGTTAGCGAAATCATTCAGGTATTGCAAGCCGACCGCGTATAATGCGGCCGAAAAAATTTCGACGGAGCGCGACTTTTTAACCTGAATGTACGACGGCATTTGGTCCAGTAATTAATCGTTCTGTCGACCGTAGTGGAGTTGTGATGGCTATTGAACGAACACTATCGATCGTTAAACCCGATGCGGTAGCCAAGAATCTAATTGGGGATATATTTTCGCGGTTTGAAAAGAGTGGGCTCCAAATCGTAGCGGTGAAAATGATTCAGCTGACGACCGAAGATGCTGGAGGATTTTATTCAGAACATGAAGGGAAACCGTTTTATGATGCGTTGGTCGAGTACATGTGTTCGGGCGCTCTTTGCATCCAGGTTCTAGAAGGAGAGAACGCCATTCGCGTGAATCGCTCGCTGATGGGTGCTACGGATCCTAGACGAGCAGACCCAGGGACCATCAGGGCTGATTTCGCGGAGTCCGTTGATGCAAACGCTGTTCACGGTTCGGATTCGGCTGAATCCGCTGCCAGGGAGATCGCGTATTTCTTCACCCCAAGCGAAATCTTCGACCGCAACCAATAATTGCATGTCAGTAATTGAGCCTAGCGAATCGATCAATCTGATCGGTCTTGACCGGTCGTCCCTTGAACGGTTCTTTCTGGAACTCGGTGAAAGTACGTATCGAGCGACTCAACTCATGAAATGGATCTACCACAAAGGGGTAGGGGACTTCCAAGCAATGACCGATTTCTCTAGGGATTTGCGGACGCGCTTGGATGCTATTGCGACGTTAAAGATGCCGCTAGAGTTATCTCGGGATCGATCTTCCGATGGGACGGTTCGATGGGTAATGCAGACCGGTAATCGCAATGCCGTCGAAACGGTTTGGATCCCGGACGATGGACGTAATACGTTGTGTATTTCTTCGCAAATTGGATGTGTTCTCGATTGCAGTTTTTGTGCGACCGGGAAACAGGGATTCAACGGAAATCTGAGCAGTTCAGAAATTATTGGACAAGTCCTCCACGCCGATCGGATGCTGAAGGAGTTTTGGGATCCTCGCGGCGTCACCAACGTTGTCTTTATGGGCATGGGTGAACCGTTGCTGAACTTTGACGCGGTTATGGGTGCGGTGGACGTATTAAAAGACGACTTTGGATTTGGTCTATCGAAGCGACGAATCACGATCAGCACTGCCGGGGTCGTTCCTGGAATCAAGAAAATGTGCGGGCGAACAGACGTAGCGCTGGCGATTTCATTGCATGCGCCCAAGGATTCAGTACGTTCTGATCTGGTTCCGATCAATCGCAAATACCCGATCGCGGACCTTATCGAGGCGTGCAGCAACTACCTGTCCACTGTAGGCGAGCGCAGGTCGGTCACGGTTGAATACACTTTGATGGACGGCGTCAACGATTCGCTCGACGACGCACGCGATCTCGCTCAATTATTGCGAGGACTTAAGTGCAAGATAAACCTCATCCCGTTCAATCCTTTCCCGTCCTCGGGTTATTTGCGACCGAGCAGGGCTACAACCGAGGCATTCCAGAACACTCTCATTAATTTGGGATATACGACGATGTTACGAAAGACGCGGGGCGATGACATTCATGCCGCTTGCGGGCAGTTGGTAGGTCAGGTTCAGGATCGTACTCGACGTGTCGAGCGCTACGCGGCGCGTGCAAAAACAATTGAACCCACCTTGAATCAATTGAGCTAGAAGGCACCACCTATTTTGTTTGTTAATGTGTTGCAGGTTGAGCTGAGGTACAAGGGAAAGCGCGTGGCTTTCACTGCACCGACGCTTAGCGACCCCGTGTGCACGGAGCCGGTTCAATGAGCGAAAAGACTCCCTTGGTGCGTGGGTTTAGGGACGTATTCCCAGGCGATTCCGAGCGTTTCGATCTGGTCGAGAGATCGATGATCGAAGTCATCGGCAAGTACGGCTATCAGGAAATTCGTTTGCCAATAGTTGAATCCGTCGACTTGTTCAGTCGAGGGTTAGGGGAGGCGACGGACGCGGTTGAGAAAGAAATGTACACGCTTAGCGATCGCGATCACGATGTCCTTGCCTTACGACCGGAGGGTACCGCATCGTGCGTGCGTGCGGTGATTGATCGCAACCTGACTCGCGAAGGTAATCCGCGGCTTTGGTACCGGGGCCCAATGTTTAGGTATGAGCGACCTCAAAAGGGCCGGTATCGCCAGTTCTATCAAATAGGTGCAGAAGCATTTGGACTTAGGGGACCGGATGTGGACGCGGAACTGATTACGATGGGACATGATATGTGGGAACTCCTTGGAGTAGATTCGGCGGTCGAACTTGAGATAAATACAATCGGTTCGGGCGATTCACGCCGGGCTTATTCCGAAGCGTTGGTGGAGTATCTGAATCCCCGGAAGAAAGAGCTGGATGCGGATAGCACGAGAAGACTGACGACGAATCCTATGCGGATCTTGGATTCGAAGAACGCTGTGACGCAAAAGCTTCTTGAATCCGCGCCCGATCTTCGTGATTTTATCGACGCAGCGTCCCGAGCGCTCTTTGAAGGCGTATGTGAATACCTTGATCGCGATGGCATTAACTATCGCGTCAATCCTAATTTAGTTAGAGGCCTGGACTATTACACGAACACAGTTTTTGAATGGGTTACGCATAAACTTGGGTCTCAGGGCACGATATGCGCTGGCGGTCGTTACGATGGCCTTGTCGAGCGTCTCGGTGGTCCTAGCGCTCCGGCGGCCGGGTTTGCCGTGGGACTCGATCGTGTCGTGTTGTTGCACGAAACCTTGGGAAGAGACGTTGACCAATCAGCTGCCGACGTCTATGTCATCGCAATGGATGGTCAGCATGACACGTATGCGCGACAAGTAGCGCGATTCGTCAGGAAAGAGACATCGCTGCGCGTTCGACAGCATTTGGGTGGTGGCAAAGTCGGAGTACAGATGCGCCACGCCGATCGTAGTGGAGCTCGGTGGGCGGTTATTGTCGGCGACGATGAAGTAGCCGAAAATCGTGTGGCATTGAAATGGCTCAGAGAAGAATCGGCGCAACAATCTCTGGATTTTGAGCAACTAGCAGCGTCTCTCAATAGATCTTTGGAGTCCCGTTAATGTCTGACTATCTTTCAGACGAAGAACAATCGGAACGCCTACAGCGATGGTGGGGAGAAAACTGGAAGTCCCTGGTTGGAAGTGTGCTGTTGGCGATTGTCGCTGTTGTGGGTTGGAATGAATACCAGTCGTACACAAACGCGCAGACCCAATCCGCCGCAAAGACGTACCAGTCGTTCATCAATGCACGCGTTGCCGGACAGCCCGTTGAAGACTTATTGTCCGAAATTGACAATGAGCACAGCAAAACTTCCTATCAAATATTCTCACTTCTGTACCGAGCAAAAGATGCTGTCGCCGAAAGCGACTGGGAGGCGGCGCTAGGGCATCTGAATTTCGCGATATCGCTCACCAATGATCCCAAGCTTTTAGATTTGGTTCGACTGCGAAAGGCTCGGGTTCAATTCCAGCTTGAAAAGTTTGACGAGACCTTGGCCACGCTCGGAGAGATCAAGGGAGTAGGGTTCAAGGTGGGAGTGTCGGAATTGACGGGCGATATTCATCGGTCACTGAACGATAGGATACGAGCCGCGGAGGCCTATCAGGCCGGTATCGCAGATGCTGAAGATTCATCAGCCGTGGTCATACTGAAATTGAAGCTGTCAAGTTTGGGAATTGACCCGTGATGGCGAGAACTGTCAGATGGCTTACGGTTTGTTGTGTCGTCCAATTTTTGGTGGGTTGCACCATGTTCGCATGGCTCCCGTTTGTTGACCCGCCGGAAGCCGACCCGGACGAAATTTCGCCGCTTGTTGCATTTGAACAAGAAGCCGAGGTAGTCCGGCTTTGGTCGGCAAGCGTGGGTAAGGGATTGGGACGTAAATACTTGCGGTTATCGCCGGCGTTGGCTGGGGATCGGATTTATGCTGCAGATGCGTATGGAGTTGTTGAAGCAAGGGACCGTTTCGATGGATCAATTGTTTGGACGAGCCGCATCGGCGCGGTGACAGGATATGCGCGGTACAAATTTTGGGATAGAAAAGATCCTTCGTTCGTGACCGGCGGCGTTGGGACAGGGAATGGACTGATACTTTTGGGCACAACCGCAGGTGAGATTGTCGCCCTCGATATTGCTGACGGATCCGAGGCTTGGCGGACCGATGTATCCAGTGAAGTTTTAGCCCCCCCTGTAGGGAAAAGGGATACGGTTGTACTTCAGACCTCTGACGGCAAGCTCGTTGCGTTGGAGCGCACCGATGGAACGAAGCGCTGGATCTTTGATACGCAGGTTCCGATTCTCACGTTACGAGGTACGGGGACACCGGTACTTGAACGGGAGGTCGTGTTCGCTGGATTCTCAACTGGGATGATCGCTGCCGTTGACCTGAAAACCGGCGCTCCGGTGTGGGAACAGCGCGTTATGTTGCCGCAGGGGCGATCTGAATTGGACCGCATGGTAGACGTTGACGGTAGTCCCCTCTACAGCGGGAATATCGTTTACGCCGTCAGTTATCAGGGTCGACTCAAAGCTATCCGAGCAAGCGATGGGGCTGTTGTATGGGAGATCGAAGCATCGTCGTATTTGGATCCGGCAGAAGGCTACGGGCAGGTCTACGTTGTAACCGACAAAGACATCGTTATGGCCGTGGACCAGCAACAGGGTCAGATCGTATGGCAGCAAGAGGGTCTTCGAAACCGAACGTTAAGCAGTCCATTAGCGTTTGGTAACTATCTCGTTGTCGCAGATGACGAAGGATACGTTCACGTGATAGCCCAAAGTGACGGACGATTCGTGGCGCGTCGTAAGATTGGGGGCGGAGGAACGCGGTCGTCGATGGTCCAGCGTGATGGTACGGTATACGTGCACACGAACAAAGGTAAGTTGGTCGCATTGGAGATAAGGCGGGGCTGATGACTTCCGCGCAGGAAGGGCGCTTTACTGTGGCCCTGGTTGGCCGACCTAACGTAGGTAAATCCACTCTATTTAATCGTCTCTGCGGTGGCAGAAATGCCCTAGTTCACGACCGTCCCGGATTAACGCGAGATAGACAATACGGTCAGATGGTTGTCGGAGAGAAACGTCTGACGTTAATCGACACTGGCGGTTTGTACGATGGGTCGGATATGGCGCAACTCATGACGGACCAAGTTTATCTTGCCGTTGACGAGGCTGATTTCGTGCTGTTTCTGGTTGACGGTCGCAGCGGTGTAACGCAAGCCGACGGGGTGATTGCAGAACAATTGCGACGGCGCGATACCGACTTGGCCGTTCTAGTCAACAAAGTAGATCGAGATGACGCGAACAGCGCGATAATTGATTTCTTAGGGTTCGGCTTTGATCGGGTAATGGCGGTTTCGGCGGCGCATGGGCGGGGGATTGCGGAGCTAACGAACTCGCTAAGCGAGTTGGTAGGTGAAGATAGCGATGTGATCGATGACGCCGGCATCCCCATTGCCGTGATCGGACGCCCGAACGTGGGCAAATCGACGCTGGTTAATACGATAGTTGGTAAGCAACAGCAGATCGTGTCCGCTGAACCGGGTACGACGCGTGACGCGATCAATGTGCCCGTGCATCGTGACGGCGTGGACTATAACTTTATTGATACCGCCGGTGTTCGTCGGAAGGGTCGGGTATCGGATGTCATTGAGAAGTTTTCCATTGTCAAAACGTTGTCGGCAATGGATCGGTCGTATGTGGCGTTGCTTTTAGTGGACGCGAGGGAGGGATTAGTTGATCAAGATCTGCATTTGTTGGAGTACGCGGCGGATGCGGGTACAGGAGTCATTTTGTTGGTTAACAAGTGGGATGGGCTAGATATTGAACATCGACAGTGGGTAAAGGCAGAGACACAGCGGCGACTCCGAGTTGCTTCCTGGATCCCGGTGCATTTCGTGTCCGCGTTGTATGGGAGCGGTGTGGGTGAGCTCTTTGTCGATATCCAACGCGTAAATAAAGCAGGAGCGTTTGATGTAAAAACACCGGAGCTTACGCGGGTACTGGAAAACGCTGTTTCAGACCATCCGCCACATAGTGTTCGGGGTCGTACGATCAAATTACGCTATGCGCATAAAGTTGGCGGGCACCCTCCCTCAATACTGATCCACGGGAATCGAACTGAGGCTCTTCAGCCAAGCTATGTTAGGTACCTGGAGAACCGTTTCCGCGATGTTTTTGACCTTACCGGTCTGCCGGTAAGATTGCGTTTTCGTTCCTCGGACAATCCGTTTAAGGGTCGTCGCAACGAACTCAATCGGCGTCAATTGAAACAGCGACAACGGCTCATTCGGCATTCGCGGAAGCGTTAATTACGTCGATAAAGACTAGCGGATCCACACGGATTCCTTGGAGACTCACGCTCCAATGCAGGTGAGGTCCAGTGGCCCTACCCGTCGCGCCAACGGTTCCTATGATTGAATCTTTTTCGATTCGTTGTTGTTGTTTTACGTTGACCTCGCTTAGGTGGCAAAGCATTGAGATAAAACCGCCGCCATGATCAACGAGTACGGTGTTTCCGTTGAAAAAGAAATTTCCCACGACTACGACAAACCCACGGGCGGGGCTTTTAACGGGCGTTCCCTGTGCTGCCGCGATATCGACGCCGGAATGAGGACTCCGAGGTTGGCCGTTAAAAAAACGTCGAAATCCAAACTCGCTCGTCACTATGCCTTGAACTGGAAGTCTGATGGGACGTAAGTGCGTTGGCATTCTCGAAACCAGGTTATAGGCACGTCGCATTTGGAGGGATTCGGCTTCGATTCGTTGTAGATCGCTGGCCAAAGGGTCTACCAGGCGTGGATTTTCCAAGGTGAGATGCTGTTCTCGATACGTTTTCGCCATGACCTTGAATGGTAATTCGGTGGCGGACTTTGCCGCGTGCGCGATTACAACGTGGTCGCCAGGTTTTGTTGTCAGAGGCAGGGCCACGATGGCACGGTTGTCCAGCCGCAGTTGCGGAATGTCGTTAAAAGAGACGGTTGTGGTGGATGGGGGAACAATGACTTCCACGACACCCCCGGGGAAGCCTATGGGAACAGCAGCGACCGAGGGCAGAGCGAATAGATAAACGATAATTCTATAAATCGGATTTAGCCCGTTCGCGAGTGGAAATGACCTCGGCTTCAATACTGCCGTCGGCTACATGCGCGACCAACGTTTCTCCTCGACTAATTTGGTCGATGGCAGAAATTGGTTGGCCCCACTCAGTGCCATCGGGAAGCGCGACAATACCGTAGCCTCGCTCTAACGTATCTAATGGACTAACTCCGTTAAGGGCGCGGGCCAGAGCCTTTAAGCGATCGTGCGATCCTGCAACTTTCAGTTGAACGGCACGCAGAGTATTGGCGAGAAGAGTATTGATCGTGTTCGCGTGGAAATTGAGCGCGCCTAATGGGTTCGTTTGTTGGAAAAGTTGGTTTGCGTACTGTAACGAGAGTTCAGCTTTGGCCAGTGAATGGGAAGTTTGTTGTCCCATTCGTTGACGTAATTCGTTTAATCGTTCTGACTTTAATTTGATATTGCGACCGGGATGGATCAGTCGGCTGGTCCGAGCGGATAGAGCCTCGTGGCTGCGAAGGACTTGTGCTTCGACAAACAACTGCAATGTATTTCGTGTGCGGTTGATTGAAGCTCCCAACTCGAGCGCCGAAGGCGTGATCAATTCGGACGCGGCCGATGGTGTAGCAGCTCGGTGATCGGCCACAAAGTCCGAAATGGTGTAATCGGTTTCGTGCCCTATGGCCGAAACAATTGGCACTGGGGATGCAGCGATGCCACGCGCGACAGTCTCTAGGTTGAATGTCCAGAGATCTTCGATCGAGCCTCCTCCGCGTGCGAGTACTGCGACGTCGGGAGCCGGGAGCATGGCGTCGAGTTGGTTTAACGCGTCGACGATCTCGTGTTCCGCTTCCGTGCCCTGCACTGCGGCAGGGATTAGGATTAATTTTACGACGGGGTAACGCCGTTGGATGACCGAAACAATATCGCGGAACGCGGCGCTAGTCGGAGATGTAATGACCGCGATTCGGCGAGGTATAGACGGTAAGGGTTTCTTGACTGACGAATCGAAAAGCCCCTCATTGGAGAGCTTGGTCTTTAGCCGGTCGAAGGCGGCACGCAACGCGCCCTCTCCAGCCGGTTCGATATGTTCGACCACGGCTTGAAAATCGCCACGTGTTTGGTAAAGCGTTAATTTTGCGCGTATGACGACATGCATTCCGTCCGATATCGGTTGCCGTATAGAGCGATTGCGGTTAACAAACATGGCACAGCGAATCTGCGAGCGGTCGTCCTTGAGGCTGAAATACCAATGGCCCGACGTCGGCTGCCTGAAATTAGAAACTTCCCCTTCGATTTGGATCAGGGGATAGGCTTCCTCAAGAAGTGCTCGAGCCTCGGTGGTTACTTCGCTGACGCTCCGGATAGGCTGGTTGTGATCTAGAGGGAACACGAACTCACATTAAGCTCGCTGCGCCGGAGTAACAAGTCTGGGTACCGAGGCTTGACTGTATTTGTTTACAGAAACCGGCCTCGCGCGTAAGATTGCGCGCTTACTTTCCGGAGGGCAAACATGCTACGGATTGTTAACGAAGCGCTAACCTTCGATGACGTCCTGCTGCTGCCCGCATACTCTAAAGTCCTGCCTTCTGAAGTCGACCTAACCACTCGTCTGACCCGGGACATCGTCCTCAATATTCCGCTGATGTCTGCGGCGATGGACACCGTAACAGAATCTCGTTTAGCCATTGCTTTGGCGCAAGAAGGTGGCATTGGCATTGTGCACAAGAACATGCCGCTCGAAGACCAGGCTCGTGAAGTCCGTGCCGTAAAGAAGTTTGAGAGCGGTATCATTCGAGACCCCGTGACCATCGGGCCTGACGCAAATGTCGGCGATTTGCGTGCATTGACCTCGGAACGCCAGATCTCGGGTGTACCTGTAGTGGAGGGGACAAATCTCCTCGGGATTGTTACAAGCCGAGACATTCGCTTCGAACGTCGGATGGCAGCAAAGGTGAAGGACGTTATGACGACCCGTGAACGTTTAATCACGGCACCCGAAGACGCGTCTTTCGAGTCCATTACGGATTTGTTGCAGATCCATAGGATCGAAAAGGTATTGCTGGTTAACGATGATTTTGAATTGAAGGGTATGGTGACGGTGAAGGACATCACCAAAGCCCAGGCGTATCCAAACGCGTGCAAGGATGCGCAGGGGCAACTTCGCACAGGAGCTTCGGTTGGGACCAGCGACGAAACTGATGATCGAGTTGCGGCATTGGTCGAAGCAGGTGCTGACATCATCGTGGTTGACACCGCGCACGGCCACTCCCAACGTGTCTTAGATCGTATTAGTTGGATAAAACAAAAGTATCCTGATGTGCCGATTCTTGGGGGGAATGTGGCGACGCGGGACGGCGCGCGCGCCTTAATCGATGCAGGTGTCGACGCGATAAAAGTGGGTATCGGCCCAGGCAGCATTTGTACAACGCGTGTTGTTTCAGGGATTGGCGTTCCTCAGATTACGGCCATCGCAGAAGTTGCAGCGGAATCAAACGGAGATGCGATCCCTATCATCGCCGACGGTGGCGTTAGATTTTCAGGCGACATTGCGAAAGCTGTGTGTGCAGGAGCTAACGTGGTCATGGTTGGCGGTCTGTTAGCTGGAACAGATGAAGCGCCAGGCGACATCGAGTTGTACCAGGGCCGTACCTATAAGTCCTACAGAGGTATGGGCTCGCTGGGAGCTATGTCAGAACAGCACGGTTCCAGTGATCGCTACTTCCAGGAACCTGAAAGTGATCTTGGTAAGTTGGTGCCTGAGGGTGTCGAAGGACGGGTGCCTTACCGAGGTCCTGTGGGTCCAGTAGTGCACCAACTGATGGGTGGTTTAAGGGCTTCGATGGGGTATACGGGATCGGCGACAATCGAAGTGATGCGAAAAGAGCCTGAATTTGTCAGGGTTTCTTCCGCAAGCCTCTCAGAAAATCATGTGCACGACGTGGCTATAACCAAAGAAGCGCCCAACTACCCCGTAAGCTAGCCAGGCGGAAGCGAGTAAATCCATGCCCGCCGCCGACATTCAAACCGAACGTATTCTCGTTATCGACTTTGGTTCGCAAACGACTCAATTGATTGCTCGACGTATTCGAGAAAGCGGTGTTTATTGTGAAATTTGTCCCTTTGACGTTGATACGGAGTTTGTCGAGAAATTTGCACCCCGAGGCGTGGTTCTCTCGGGTGGCCCGGAAACGGTTGTAGACGATGGCACCCCTCGTATACCGGAGGGTGTCTTTGATTTGGGGGTGCCGGTTCTAGGTATTTGTTACGGAATGCAGGCAATGGCGATGGCGTTTGGAGGTGAAGTCCAGAGTTCGCCAGAACGAGAATTTGGTCGTGCCCGAGTCGTCAATCGAGGGGGACGTCTACTGTCCGGCCTCGATGATGAACTGGATGTGTGGATGAGCCACGGCGACAAAGTTACCAAACCTCCAAAAGGGTTCGTCGTCAGTGCATCGACGCCCAGTGCTCCGATCGCGGCGATGCATCATGAGGACAGACCGCTGTTCGGAATGCAATTTCATCCGGAGGTCACGCATACGCTCGCTGGCAACGAAATGTTCAGACGCTTCGTGTTTGAACTCTGTGGTTGTCGAGGTCTATGGACGGCCGAGAACATCATTGACGACGCGGTCAATCGCATCAGGGAACAGGTTGGTGATGACAAGGTCATCCTGGGACTGTCAGGTGGCGTGGACTCGTCCGTCGTTGCTGCATTGTTAAGCCAAGCCATCGGCGAACAGCTCGTGTGCGTCTTTGTTGATAACGGGCTGTTGCGAAAAAACGAACGAGAGGAAGTCGAGACAACGTTCGTGCAAAAAGACGAACGGCCGTTGAATTTAGTAGTGGTAGACGCGGCTGATGAGTTTGTCGAGCGTCTTTCAGGCATCGATGACCCTGAAGAAAAACGCAAAATCATTGGGATGACGTTTATCGAAGTCTTCGAAAGGGAAGCTAAGAAGCACGATGGAGTGAGGTGGTTGGCTCAGGGAACCATATACCCTGACGTGATCGAATCGGCAGCATCAAAATTTGGGAAAGCGCATGTCATCAAGTCACACCACAACGTTGGTGGACTTCCTGAACGCATGCAGCTGTCGTTGGTAGAACCACTTCGAGAGCTATTCAAGGACGAAGTACGACAAATCGGTTTAGCACTCGGATTGTCTCATGATCGAGTTTTTAGGCACCCCTTCCCTGGCCCAGGACTGGCGGTACGTATCATGGGCGAAGTTCGGCAAACGTACCTCGACATACTGCGGGAGGCAGACGCGATATTTCTTGACGAGCTTAGACGAGCTGATCTCTATAACTCGGTGAGCCAAGCTTTCGTCGTATACCTGCCAGTGCGATCCGTAGGTGTGGTTGGCGACTCTAGGCGGTACGAGCACGTCGTTGCGTTGCGAGCGGTCGAAACCAAGGATTTCATGACGGCTGATTGGGCAGCGTTACCCCACGAGCTACTAGGACATGTCGCAAATAGGATTGTTAACGAAATTTCGGGCATTTCGCGAGTTGTCTATGACGTATCGAGTAAGCCGCCCGCAACCATCGAGTGGGAGTGATCTCTTGAATAGAGGTGCCTGGATTGACTAGCTCCTCGATAGATATTCGCTACATGCATGCGGCGCTAGACCAGGCAAGATTGGCTGTGTCGTTTGATGAAGTTCCCGTGGGCGCTGTCGTCGTGCACCATAACGAAATCATTGGTCGCGGTTACAACCAACCGCGTACATTGGCCGACCCGACTGCGCACGCAGAAATAGTCGCGATACGTGCGGCGTGCCTTCACGAAAACAATTACCGACTTCCGGGAGTCACGGTGTATGTCACGCTGGAACCTTGTTTGATGTGTATCGGTTCATTGATACACGCCCGAGTTGCTCGTTTAGTTTATGGGGCGACCGAACCCAAGACGGGGGCGGTCGAAAGCACTTGCCGCTGTCTCTTATACACATCTCCGAGCCCACGAGACCGAGGCTGATCTCGTATGCCGTCTTCTGCTTGAAAAAAA
>CAXDSX010000042.1:0-14065 GCA_963992075.1 uncultured Pseudomonadales bacterium
TTTCAAGCAGAAGACGGCATACGAGATCAGCCTCGGTCTCGTGGGCTCGGAGATGTGTATAAGAGACAGATCTTGAAGATGACGGTCGTCAGATTCACGACCAATTGCAAGATGCGTTGCATCCGGCAGGCATTTTTGGCGTACCGACGTACATTATTGAGGGCGAACGGTTCTTCGGACGTGAGCACCTGCCAATGGTCCGATGGATTTTGGAGGGGAGGCGTGGTTCGAAGCCGGACATCGCATATCAGCACTTCCCGGAGAAAACCACGTGATTCGATTAGCGATCGACTTTAAGAACGCGTTGTCGTGGCTTTCGCTCGGTCCTACCCGCGCGATGGCCGAGGAGCTCGGCGTGCCGCTCGAATTACTACCGTACCAAACGGAAGTATCGGTCTTGACCGAGGCCCGCAAGGAAGAAACCGTTGCTGAACGGCATGCGCGGGTACGCGCAGAGTATTACGCGGACGATCTCAAACGCTACGCTAAGTTGCAGAATCTCGAGCTGGTCGCGGATAGCCACGGAGTCGACTCGACGATGGCATTGCTTGGGTTATTGTGGGGTAACCAAAAGGGCGTCGGACTCGATTACGCGCACAGCGTATTTTCGCGATTTTGGTCAGACTCGATGGGTCTAGATGATGTCCAGTCGATTGGGGAAATTCTTACTTTGATAGGCGCTCCAGGTTTTGAACCCGGAGCAATGCATGAAGAACTCAATACGGTTCGTGCGACATTAGAAGCGGAAGGCGTGTTTAGCGTGCCCATGTACCTTGTTGAAGGTCAGGTTTTTCAGGGGCGTGAACATTTACCGATGATTCGTTGGCTACTTGCCGGAGAGCGAGAGTCGGTACCGATCTAGTATGACCTGACCCGACCCCTAAGCGTGTCATCCCAACGTCGGTCTTGCAGATAACGGACGGACGCTTGGATGGCGGTTTTGGAGCCCAATCTCACGAGGGCTTCGGTAGCGACGGCGGGCACATAGCCATTTGGGTCTTCAAGCGACGTAATTAAGATGGATTCAATTGCCGCGTGGCTGGCTGGTTCGTTCACGCATGAAAGGAGTGCAAGGACCGCGTTTAAACGCACTTGATCTTGCCCCGTCCAGCCTCGGAAGACTTCGGGCGTTTGCCAGTCGGGATTGGTTTCTACGAGTAGCGAGTGGATCTTCGGCAGCGCGTTGCTGATGTCACCGCCGATGGCCCCAAGAGTATCCAACGCCTGCCGAACAACCTGTTGCTTCGGATGGTTAAGCAAATGGATCACCTGCGACAAGCCACCGTGAGCGGCCGGCCCAATTTCTCCGAGCGCAAATAAGGCGTTGATCACTACCCACGGGTCGCTTGATTCAAGTAGTGAGGATAGTGCTGGGACGGCTGCTTCGCCGACTGCGGCGAGCGCGTAGGCGGAATCGTCCACCACCACTGCCCGTTCGTTCCATCGACGTGGGTACCCTTTGATGTCATCTCGCGGTGTCGGTTCCCCACTGTCGTTCTTTACCAAAGCGCGCTCGTGCATGCCCGATCCGACGAGCGAGTCGATTCGTGCGGTGTGCTCCTTGATTTCGGAAACGTGCGCGAGGCTGTAGATCGCGTTCAAACGTGCCACTTGATCGGTGCCGTTCAACGCCGCGTAGTGGCTCTCGGTTTTAGACGGTGCGGAAGGACTTCTTTGCGATACACCGCGCATCCAATCCCAAATGAAAGACCAAGCTGGTTCCACATCAAATGCGGGAATACAGCGTTTCGGGCGCTGCCAAATCGCGTTGTCATGATTCCATGTAGGGGCGCTTGGGTGTTCGGTGCGGGTGAACACGAATTTCACCATGTAGCGTGTTTGTTCTAAGCGGTTCACCCAGCCAGCGTGAACGGTGTCGAAATGCAGCAAAAGGAAAGTGCCAGCGGTTATGTCCTCTGGCACGACGACGGCGTGCGGTTCGACGGGCTGGGCGTAGAGATAACTGCCAGCTTGAACCCGCGTTGGCCCCATCGTTTTTGGCGTGTCGTGAGGAAAATAGAATCCAATTAGGTAACGCGGGACGTGGTGTCGGGCCCGTGAAAGAGGACTGTGCGCATCTTGGTGCCATCCCGATCCGGCCATTGAACCCTTTCCAAGAGGCGGTCCGTTGTGGTCTTCCGCATAATTGATGCTTGGATCCTCGACGGGGACGCTGGTGTGGATTGCCCGATGTGGGTGGACGAAGTACCGTGGTCCAAGGAGACTGACGAGTGCGCCATGAATCCTCGGGCAGCGAACGATGTCCCATAACGCCGGTACCCTGGACACGATGTTGTTCCCCATTGGAAATTCATGCTCGGTCGCATAACGAAGCTTCTGATTAATGTTTTCGTGTATTTCGTGATCGATATCGGGCTGCAACCGCAAGAATCCGTTGGTTATAAACTCCTGTACTTCATGGTCGTTGAGTAACGTCACGGCTATCTTGCTCCTAGGGCCAACGATTGCTCGAACGTGGCGTCGAGCGCGTCCAGAATCGCAGCTTTGGTGGCCGCATAGGCCCGGGGTTCAAGTTTACTCAGTCGATCCAAGAACGAGCGAGCGGCGGTTCGTATGTCAGTCTCGACTTCGATGATCCCGTGCGCGAGTCCAATCCCCACCGCTCGATCGCCATCCATAAGGTGGCCGAGGTAGGCTATGGGTGTTACCACGGACTGATTCGCTAGGCGAGGTAGTTTGTAAGACCAACCCTCGGCTGCCCAGAGCGCTCGGTCGATACGGGGATCACCGTAGCGAATGTCTACTGTAACCAACCTAAAGTCGCATGACAGGCTGTAGTCATACCCCGAACCGAGTGCGACACCGTGCATGAGCGCGACCGTTGGTTTGGTCAAACGACGTAAAATTTCGCAAGACTCCAGCAGTAACGCTGGACCGGATCCCATTTCCAAGTCGACGGCTCGCTTAGCGTGAGGATTCGGGCCGGCGCGTTTTCCTGCCGTTAGATCGTCACCAGCGCAAAATCCTCGACCCTCGCCCGAAAGCGCGAGGACTCGGATGTTCGAATCATGCTCGGTCGCGATGAAAGCTGCCATTAAGCGCTCATGTTGAGTGATATCGATGGCATTCAACTTTTCGGGGCGATTGAGTATTAAATGTCGGACTGGCCCGTCGTCTTCGATCCTGAGTGCATCGTTGTCGCTCATCGACCGGTAAATTCCGGGTCGCGCTTCTCGCGCCATGCGCGTATCCCTTCGGCGCGATCTTCGATGACGTGGGTCTGACGAATTCCGAGACTATGCACCATGGCCGCGTCAAACCCTAGGTCTAGTTGAGGTAGGACCTGCATTTTATGGACTTCCCACGCACGCGTTGCCATGGCCGCGATGCGGTCGGCTAACGAGCTCGCATGTTCGGCGAAATCGCGATCCCCAACGACCTCATGGACGAAATGTATCCGCTGGAGTTCGTCCGCGGACAAGGTGTCACCGAGCAATAAGATGCGCATCGCCTGCGACTGGCCGATGAGTTTTGGGAGCATGTAGCCGATGCCCGTTGACGCCGCTCGACCTTGGTGGATGCGCGAGTCGGTGAGTGTTGTTGAAGCGCTTGCAACGCGTACATCACAGGCGGCGGAAAGATCGATGGCGAGTCCGTTGACGACGTTCTCCATGAGAGCGACGGTGGGCTTCATGAATTGCCGTAACGCCCGAACCGTTTCTTGCTCGACAATGGGCCCAGCTCCGTGTGCGCCCTGCGGTTGTCGGTGCTGGAGTCTATCGGGCCACGGTCCCATGTCGTCTCCATCGTCACCGTCGGCACTCACGTTCATGATGAGTACTCGAATCTGGTCGTCGTCGGCAGCTTCGAGGACGCAAGCCGTGAGGGCTTCGAGCATACTGTAGTTGATCGTGGGACGAAGGAAGCGGACCCATAACTGGGCATCGTGCTGTTCTACATGCAGCGCGTCAGGTGTGGAGACATACATCAATTCGTCCGGCCGACCGTTTTGATCATGATACGGGCGAGCGAAGAAGAAAACCCGTTTTCAGCGGATCAGTTTCCGGAGCCAAGAAGTTAGTGTCTATGGTTTAACTAGGGACTTTGCAGTCGATACGCGAGCAAGACGTTTCCGGGCATTTGCCCGAACATGCCGTAGCCAGACTGCACGAAAAGCATGTCGTCTATGATCTGGGCACCGGGGCTGTCGATCGCGCCGCCATGCGCCTCGATTCCATTAACGGTGTTGTAAGGTTGAACAGTGTTGTCTTCCCAAAGGATAGTTCCGTCTGAAAGATCGAACGCCATGGTATGGCCATTAAGGGCACTCGCTAACGCCAAATCAGGTGTGCTGCTTACGGCCGCAGAAAACGCATACTGCCGAGGGCAAGCTGGCCAGCGATTTCTGGCACCGCGACGGCGCGTACGAGGTTGCTCGCTGGCTTCCGGGGTGCAACCTCGTACCGCTTTATGTGTCCAAATGACCTCCCCGGTATCAAGATCGAGCGCGTAGACGCCGGGTGTAGGTTGGTACCCGTTACGCGGAGAACCGGGATCTGCAATGGGTACGACCACGCGTTTTTTAGAGACGGCAATACCCCAATGCACCCCTCCAAGCGCGGATCCTTGACCAACTTTTGTTCGCCAAATCAGGGTGCCTGTAGCTGCGTCTAGGCAATGGACGTCGCCCGATTTTTGTCCGGCTACAATGACATCTTGGCCGTTACTCAGTGTGGCGATAACGGGGGAAGCGCCGAAATCGAAATCGGGACCGTTTTCCTTCGGGCAACTCGGACCGCGTCGCCAGCCGCATGCCATGTTGAAAGCATCACCGCTGGTACCTTGATAACTCCAGACGATTTCACCGGTATCCATGTCGATTGCGACGATTGCGTCGGAGAGATCGGTCGCAGGTGTCGAGGTGTTCTCGCCTGTTCCTATGTAGATGCGTCGGCGTTTCGGGTCGATCGCGGGCGTTGTCCAAACGGGTGCGCCGGATGGACCCCACATCTGGGTTCCGGCTGAGTTCATGTATGTCTTCTCTGCGTTTGGGGTCATGTGCGCTGTCCATAAAATTTCCCCTGTATCCGCGTTGAGCGCGCGGACTCCACCATGGCTTTTGCAACATTCGTAGTTTGGGTTTTGAGCCAGGGCAACGCCAAAGGCCGATATGGGAACAAATAACCGGTCACCATGTTGGACCGTAGCTCCCGTCAGCATGGAAGCTTCGAAGAGACCGACCTCACTCCTCCAAAGAAGACGTCCTTTATCGGCGTCGATCGCGAGAACGCCGCGTCGCTGGTCACCAATAAAAAGAGCGGGCCGTGACTTCACCACTCCGAGTGTGAGCGACGTCCGTAACGGATTCTCGGAACGGTAGTGCCAACGTTCACAACCGCTTGCTCGATCCAGCGCATAGACATGACCGCTAGTGGATGCGACAAACACGGTGTTATTGGTAATCACCGGTTGCGATCGGGCCGTTGACGTTTCGGGCAAACCGAACGACCAAACGAGTTTGAGTTGATCGACGTTGTTGGCATTGATTAGTGCCTGAGCTTGGTGGCGCGTGTTTTCATCGTTGAAACCCCAGCTCGACATCGTTGTGGCAAACGAAATCGGTCCATTGGAGCACGCGGTGCTCGACTCATTCAGAGACACAGCGTCTGATCGGTCGGTCACGAGGAACGCCAATAGAGAATTCAATTGTGACGTGGAAAGGCTGCTTGCGTGACCCTTCATTTTCCCTTCGAGTAGTGTGAAGCGAATCTCGGCACTGCTCATCGCCTGAATGGAATCTAATGAGGGGCCGGTGTTTTTGTCGGTTCCGGTATGGCAGACGGCGCATCGCGTCTGATAGATATCGGCACCTGTCTCACTTGCTGAACCCGGACAGGAGATCCAGAACACGACGATTATCCATAGGGTTGGGACGCTTTGCCGAATCACGTTGGATCCGAAGGGTTGGAGCGCTCGATAGCCTCTTCGAGTTCACGCGCTGTGTTGACGTTGAAAAAGGAGGTCCCAAGATCGGAAAGGTCGGTCGAGTGAGCGGATACATTGTCCAACCAACGTTTCACTGCACGACCACCCTGTGCGTAGAATTCAACGAGATCATCCCGACGTCGACGGTTGATCAGGAGGCACAAGTTCTGGCGTTCATTGTCGGCAAAAGGCACAGCAACGCCTTGTCGTTCAGCATCCTCGCTCATGCGTGTGACCAGATTCGGCGTGAGAAAGGGAATGTCGCCTGGGCAGGTCAGCGCCCACTCGGTATCTATAGCGCTAAAAGCAGACTGGAGTCCGCCGAGGGGCCCTTCGTTGGGCGACTCGTCGACAACGACCCTTAGTCCGTAGGCTTCGTAACGGGCGACGTTACGCGAGCAAGAAATAATGACTTTACCTGCTTGCGGTGTAAGCCGCGTTAGCAAATGGTCGATGAGCTTTTCTTGACCGAGGGGTAGTAGGGGCTTGTCTTGCCCCCCAAGTCTAGCGCCCTTGCCGCCGCAGAGGATTACCGCGGTGATGTCGGCGACGTTAATCAACTCTCGATTACTCTGCCCGAATATACGTTGAACCGGTCGCGTTTCAGAAAGCCGATCAACGTCACGTCGTGGGATGAGGCCAATTCAATCGCCAAGCTTGATGGTGGTCCGATGGATGCGACGAGCGGAATGCCGGCGACGGCCGCCTTCTGAACCAACTCGAAACTGGCTCGTCCCGACAAGAGTAGTCCTTGTTGACGCAACGCCGAGATCCCGGAGTCGAGGTATGACCCGACAAGCTTATCGAGCGCGTTGTGACGACCGACGTCTTCCCTGACGCGAGTAATCTGACCGTTTTGATCAAACGACGCTGATGCGTGCAAACCACCGGTTCGCACGAACTCGGTTTGCCGCTGGAGGAGTTTTTCGGGGAGTGCCTTCAAGTGACTGCCGCTCAGGGTAAAACTCGTCGGATCGTATTTTGGGACGATGGTGTTGACTGCTTCCAGAGATGTTTTTCCGCAGATACCGCAGCTTGAGCTCGTGAACGTGTGCCGCATTAGCGTGTCTGGATTAAATCGTGCCGTTTCCAACAATTCGATGCGTACTACGTTTTGCATGCCTTTATCGGGGGAGGGGGGACCGCAGTGTTCAATGCCAACAATATCCGATGCTGCCTGAACAATGCCCTCGCCCAACAGAAAACCCTGCGACAGTTCGTGGTCATTCCCGGGGGTACGCATGGTGACTGAAATACTCTGCTCGAGTCGAGCGGCGATGGGACCATAGACGAGTCGGATTTCGAGAGGCTCCTCGACGCTGACAAAGTCATCAATACTTGTTGTTTCATGGTTGACGAGTTCAACCGATACGCGGGTACTCGCGACCGGTAGATCCTTGGTTTCAAGGGTGCTCATTACCCACCAGCGGGGAGCAGCTCGGTTTGCTCTTGTTCGCGCTGGTCAAACTGTTGTTGCCATTCGGAACGATGATTTGCGGGCCGAATCTCGACGGCGGTTACTTTGTATTCGGGGCAGTTGGTAGCCCAGTCGGACAGGTCGGTTGTGACGACGTTAGTACCGGTCGACGGATGGTGGAATGTCGTATAAACGACTCCGGGGACGACTCGTTCTGTGATTTCGGCGCGTAACGTGATTTCGCCCATGCGGCTCGCGATCGATACCCATTCGCCGTGACGAACACCGCGCATTTCGGCATCGGTCGGATGAACCTCGAGCGTATCCTCTTCGAGCCATTCTGAATTTTGCGTGCGGCGCGTCTGCGCGCCGACATTGTATTGGTGAAGCTTGCGCCCGGTCGTCAGCAATAGCGGAAATTTTCTGTTCGCGCTTTCTTCCGTCGGTTGATATTCGGTCAGCACGAAGCAGCCTTTACCACGCACAAACTCGTCCACGTGCATAACGGGTGTACCTAAAGGTGCGTCGGAATTGCAGGGCCACTGCACACTGTTGACCTCGTCTAAATACGCGAAAGAGACACCCGAAAAGGTGGGCGTGAGAGCCGCTATTTCGTCCATGATTTCGGCAGCCGAATCGTAGACCATGGGGTAGCCAAGAGCGGTTGATAAGGCGGCGGTAACGCGCCATTCGTCCATTCCAGTTTTGGAGCTCGCCACCGGACGCACCCGGTTGATCCGGCGCTCGGCATTGATAAAGGTCCCGTCTTTCTCGAGGAATGAAGTTCCTGGCAAGAATACGTGGGCAAATTTTGCGGTCTCGTTGAGGAACAGATCCTGCACGATCACGCATTCCATGTTGCCGAGTGCCTGTTCGACATGTTGTGTGTTGGGGTCCGATTGCGCGATGTCTTCGCCCTGAACATAGAGCCCCATGAAACGGCCAGCGCAAGCCTCGTCGAGCATGTTGGGAATACGAAATCCTGGCTCCGGATTGAGCTCAACGTTCCAATGATTTTTGAACAGTTCTCGTGTTTTGGCGTCGCCGACGGGCCGGTATCCGGATAGCTCGTGGGGAAATGACCCCATGTCGCAAGAGCCTTGGACGTTGTTTTGACCGCGAAGTGGGTTGACGCCAACACCGGGCCGACCAATATTGCCCGTCGCCATCGCAAGGTTTGCCATGGCCATCACCATCGTTGAACCCTGACTGTGTTCCGTTACGCCAAGGCCATAATAGATGGCCGCGTTATCGGCCTCTGCGTAAAGACGGGCTGTAGCACGAATGTCCTCGGCGGGCACGCCGGCGATTACGGCGACTTCTTCGGGCGCGTTTTCTGGCTGGCGCGCGAATTCCATCCATTCTGAGAATGTTTGCAGGTCACACCGCTCGCGTACGAAGTCATGATCGATCAGATCTTCGGTCACCACGACGTGTGCAATGGCGTTCATGATGGGTACGTTGGTTCCAGGTTGTAATGGAAGATGGAAATCAGCTTCAACGTGGGGCGAGCGTACCAACCCAATTTTCCGCGGGTCGACGACCACGAGCCGCGCACCTTCGCGGAGCCGACGCTTCATCTGGGATGCAAACACCGGGTGGCCTTCGGTTGGATTCGCTCCAATGACAACCAGGACGTCGGCTTCACTAACTGAATCGAAGTTCTGTGTCCCCGCCGAAGTTCCGTAGGTTTGTTTTAAACCGTAGCCTGTGGGTGAGTGACAGACCCGCGCACAGGTATCAACGTTGTTGTTGCCGAACGCGGTGCGGACCATCTTTTGGACGAGCCAGACTTCTTCATTGGTGCACCGTGACGAGGTGATGCCCCCAACCGACTCACCCCCGTATCGTTTCTGGACCGCTTGCAATCGCTTGGCGGCAAAGTCGATGGCGACTTCCCAGGAGACTTCCTCCCAGGGATCGTTGGTCGTTTCCCTAATCATGGGCGTGGTAATGCGATCTTGGTGTTGTGCGTAACCCCAGGCAAAGCGGCCTTTAACGCAGGAGTGGCCATGATTCGCCATGCCGTCTTTGTAAGGAACCATACGCACAACTTGGTCGCCTTTGAGTTCGGCTTTAAAGGAGCAACCCACGCCGCAATAGGCGCACGTCGTGAGAACCGACCGATCTGGCACGCCGTGATCGATGACAGACTTCTCCATTAACGTTGCGGTCGGGCAGGCCTGTACGCACGCTCCGCACGAGACGCATTCGGAGTCGAAAAATTCATTAGCGCTGGTTTTGATGGTGGATTGAAATCCCCGGCCTTCGACGGTGAGTGCGTAGGTTCCCTGGACTTCCTCGCACGCACGAACGCAGCGTGAGCAGACGATGCACTTTGATCCGTCAAACGCGAAGTAGGGGTTGGATGTATCTTTTTCCGATACCAGATGATTGTCACCTTCGGCGTAACGGACATCGCGTAGTCCAACCGCACCAGCCATGTCTTGAAGTTCACAATCGCCATTGGCGGCACAGGTCAGGCAGTCGAGGGGGTGGTCGGATATATAGAGCTCCATGACGCCTCGGCGTAGTCGGGCTAATTCCTCGTTCTGCGTTCGAACCGACATGCCCTCCGTCACTGGCTCGGTACAAGATGCACTAAGGCCCTTTCGACCTTCGACTTCCACCATGCAAAGCCTGCAGGAGCCGAAGGCTTCGAGGCTATCGGTTGAACAAAGTTTCGGGACCATGATTCCTGCTTCGCGAGCGGCGCGCATGATGGAGGTACCTTCGGGGACGGTTAACGTCGTGCCGTCGATAGTTAACGACACCATGGCGTTCCCAGAACGTCTTGCCGCGGGTGTACCTAGGTCGTTTTCTAGTCGCCTCATGCGCTTGTCTCCTGAACAAAGTCTTCTGGAAAACGCTCCATCGCACTGCGCACAGGGATTGGCGTCATGCCACCCATTTGGCACAGGCTCGTGCGATCCATGACCTCGCACAGATCGTTAATCATATTGAATTCTTGAGCGCTTGCGCGACCGTTGATTATTTGGTCCATGGTTTCTTTACCGCGCACCGATCCGATCCGACATGGCGTGCATTTCCCGCAAGATTCCAACTCACAAAACTCGAAGGCGTATCGTGCCTGTTCCGCAAGGTCGACGGTGTCGTCGAAGACCACTAGCCCGCCATGACCAATACCCGCGCCAAGTTCGGCCATGGCCTCGTACGTGAGCCGCGCGTCAAGGTCTTGTTGCGAAAGGTAGGCGCCTAACGGACCGCCGATCTGGACGGTTTTGAACGGTCGCCCGGAAAGCGTTCCTTGACCATATCCTTCCACGATTTCGCGAAGTGTTATGCCAAACGGTACTTCGATAAGGCCGCCGCGTTTGACGTTGCCCGCGAGCTGGAAACTCATGGTGCCGGACGATGGGGCGACCCCTAGGTCTCGATAGGTTTCGCCACCTAGACGTACGATCGCGGGGACCGCGGCAAAACTGATAACGTTGTGGACGACCGTGGGCATCGAAAGTAGACCGCTGATGGCGGGGACAGGTGGTTTGATCCGTATTTGACCGCGTCGGCCTTCGAGGCTCTCAAGCAACGAGGTTTCCTCGCCGCAAATGTACGCCCCCGCACCGACAAATAATTCGAGATCGAAATCGAAATCCGAGCCGAGTACGTTCTGCCCGATAAGGTTGCATTCACGAGCTATCTCGAGGGCTCGTTTAAATAGTGTTTCGGCAACGGGATACTCGGAGCGAAGATAGACCACCCCATGGTTTGACCCTGTCGCGTGCCCGGCGATTACCATCCCTTCGATTAACCGGAAAGGGTCTCCCTCGAGTAGCATGCGATCCGCAAAGGTGCCCGAGTCGCCCTCGTCGGCATTGCAGACCAAGTACTTGCGTGGGGCTTCAGTATCCCTGACGGTTCGCCATTTGATGTGGGCCGGAAAGCCCGCGCCGCCTCGACCCCGCAAGCCCGACGTTTCGATCATCTGGATAAGGGTATCGGGTGGCATCGCAAGTGCTTTGAGTACGTCGGCGAGATCCGGGATTTGAAGTGGTGAGTCGTGACCGATACGGTCAAATACGAGACGATGTTGGGATTGCAGAAAATCGTGATTGACGATGGGCCCCTGGCAAAATGGATGATCGGTCAGGGGGCGCTCGAGAACGCCGTCAGCAATCAGACCGGTGACCGTTGTGGGCGTCATCGGGCCATAGGCGACTCGCTCGTCACTGTGTTCGACCTCGATAAGCGGTTCGAGCCATGCGAGACCGTGCGAACCGTTGCGAATAACGGTCGCTCCCGCCTGACTTAATTGGTCCGCGACTACGTTGGCGTCCAACGCGACCGCGACAGTGTCTAGAGGTACGTACACGGTGGTCATGGCGTTGCCTGCAACTTTTCGACACTCGCTCTTGCAATCAGCCGATCGTTGACTTGGACGGCGGGGCCGGACGCACACAGTCCAAGGCAGTAGACGGCTTCGAGTTCCACATCATTGCCCCGAATCCCTAATTTAGTGTGGTACGCCGTTTCCAGTTCTTTTGTTAGCCTCCGGCTTCCGACGGCCTGGCAGGCCTCAGCCTGGCAAATTCGGATGGTGGTGCGTGCGGGCGGATGCGTTTTGAAGTCTTCGTAGAAGCTGACGATACCGCGGACTTCGGCCACGCTGATATTAAAGACGTCGGCAACGGTCGGGAGGTGCTCCG
Organism: uncultured Pseudomonadales bacterium; assembly: GCA_963992075.1. Lineage (GTDB taxonomy): Bacteria > Pseudomonadota > Gammaproteobacteria > Pseudomonadales > Azotimanducaceae > UBA11889. The sequence goes on from CAXDSX010000042.1 coordinate 12,031, forward strand.
TATGGATGTAACCGTAGACACGCATCAGTTCATGGAGCGCACGGATGGGCCCACCAAGCTTGTGTTGATGGGGGAGTACGTGAGTTCGGACGTCGTCGTCGGTCATCGAAACAAGGCTTTTCCGGACCAGCGACTATAGCAAAATCAATCGCTTAGCGTTATTTAACGAAATTTCTATAATGTTGTAGCGTGCGATACCACCGTGACGACTTCAGGGCATGGTCCTTCGTCTCGGTTCTGGAACCCAACGAACCAGAATCACGAGTCCTGCTATTTGCAGCGCGATGGTAATGATGAATAACGCGGGGTACGAGAGCGTCCAGACGATGAGTCCACCGAGTAGTGGTCCAATCGCCCCCACGAAATTTACGCTACTTCCAGAGGCCGCCAGTCGAATGGGGATATCCTCAGTGCCGCCAAATTCCAGCACCATGTTTTGCCCTGATTGGTTGAATCCACCCGAGGGAATACCCATGACAACGAAGAAAGCAATGACGCCTGTTAGCGATTCCACGAACAGCAATTGCACGTGCGAGAGCGTCCAAATTGCTAACGTCGCGATCATGACGATGCGGTAGCCGCGTCGATCTGCCAGGAGCCCCCAGAACAAGTTGGACGTGCTGGACGTGATCATCCACACGGTCGTTAGAACCCCGAGCACCGTTCCGGTCAGTTCCATCTTTGTGCCGGCGTAGAGAATGTAAAAAGGCAATGCCATACGACCAAAGGAACCGAGCGCGCGCGCGACAAAAAACTTGGCAAATTCCGGGTCGTCGCGGAGTAGTCCCGGAATTGCCCGTAACGCTTGACGGCTTGATTCTCTGGGACGCACAGCGGTCGTTTCGGTTTCTCGGGTCAGTGCCAGTGCGCCGAGACCACAGCTCGCAATGACAAACGCGACGAGGAATACGGTGCCGTAGCCATTTCCTAACAGGTCGTTTTCGAGCACGTATGCGCCGGCAAGGTAGGACACGCCTGCCGACGTGAAACCGGCGAGAAAATTCCTTGCACCACTGACAAAACCGCGTCGATGTACGGGGATGACTCGTGCACGGAGAGTGTTCATGGTGACTTGGGCCATTCCTTGGAAGAATCCCATTAAAGTCAGAAACACAATGATGGCCGGAAGCAATGCGCGTTGGCCGAGGAAGAAGCCGGCGAGGGCGAGCCCGAGGATTTGCAGTCGCATCAGCGCAGCTGTGGCGAGCGTGGCGCTAAGCACCTTCGGCCGGTGGCCTACGGTACTGGCGCCAATGATGGGCGATACCACGGTCCCCGCGGCTTGCAACGCCCGAGTCAGGCCGACGACAAATTCCGAGCCCGATAACGCAAACAAATAAGCCGGCATAAAAGTCGGTGCAGAGACCAGGCGCATCCCGGTCTGTCCAAACATTCCGTGTCCCAACTGCGCGACGATATTACGGCGCAGATGCGGTGGATCCTCGGGTTTATTCAGAGTTTGTAGACTCGTGTGGCGGTCTCGCTGAAGAGATCGTTTTTCTCCGATTCTGAGAATGCTGCCGTAATTTTCTTCAGGCCATTCCATAGCACGTGGTACGAAACTGAGAATCGATCCACCGGGAAATTACTTTCGAGCATGCATCGATCGGTACCAAAGCTCTCGATGGCGTGCAGGTAATAGGGGGCATGTGCAAGTTGTAGTTCGTCAGAGGTTGCCGGTGTCTGACGGAGGTGCCAGCCAAACCCATTGTCCGGCATCGCGATACCACCCAATTTGGCGACCACGTTAGGGCATCGTCCAAGTTCCGCGAAGTCGGTTCTCCATTGATCAAAAATTGCCTTTCGCCGGCCAGCAAAACGACCGACACCAATGGGGGTGCTGAAATGATCAATCACCATGACGGTGTCCGGACACGAGCGCGCGAGTTCCGTCAATTCAGGCAACTGGTAGTGGTACTGCCAGGTATCGTAGGTGAGCCCCAATCGACCGAGCACACGTACACCCTGTCTCTTATACACATCTGACGCTGCCGACGAATAGAGAGGTGTAGATCTCGGTGGTCGCCGTATCATT
>CAXDSX010000043.1:0-13782 GCA_963992075.1 uncultured Pseudomonadales bacterium
GGCAGCTTCAGATGTGTATAAGAGACAGGGTTGGTCGAGGGTTGGTTGACCTTGCTCTCTGACAGGAGCAAACGAAACAAGAGGTTCGTCGCTCGAACATAGGATCCGTTACTTAACTATCTAGCTGCTCGATCTTCGAAATCTCGGATTGGGTTGAATTACGGACGCTTGATATTGATCAGTCAACCGTTGCATGCATGCGATAGCGGAAGCAGCCGCGCTGGCGTCTGCCAGTTCGAAACTGTCGAATCCGGATCTCAGCATGTAAGGCGTCCAATCAGGCAGTACTTCCCCGACGGCCCTCAGCTCGCCTTTGTAGCCGTATCTTGATCGCAAAAGGACCGCGAGTGACAGGCCTCTACCGTCAGCGAATGTTGCGAAGTTTACGGCGATAAGAGCCGCCTGCTTGACTTGGTCGATGACGTCTTCGATCTCGACCGAGCTGTCCAGACATACGCCATGTAATTCAATGTGCGCCTGTTTCACGAAATCTTCTATATTGAGAATAGTGCGAGTTTCGCGACTACTTTCAGGCTCCGCACCATACGTCCATTCGTCCTCAGTGATCTCGCCGTCTCTAACCAGAGTTGGCATAAACACTTTCCTTGAATGGCTGAATGCCAATACGTCGATAACAATCCAGAAACGTTTCGTCCTGCTGTCGCGCTTGGGTATACAGGTCAAGAATTTTCTCTATCGAACCGGTGACTTCGGCACGTGAGAACGAAGGCCCAATGATTTCTCCCAAGGATGCGTCGTTGCCCGCATGGCCGCCCAGTGAGATTTGGTAGAACTCGCTTCCCTTCTTGTCGACGCCGAGGATGCCGATATGACCCACGTGGTGGTGACCACACGCATTCATGCATCCGGAAATATTCAAATCGAGTGGTCCGAGATCATGCAGGTAGTCGTAGTCGTCGAAGTGCCGCTGAATTTCTTCGGCCACCGGAATTGATTTAGCGTTCGCTAGGGAACAGTAATCACCCCCGGGACAACAGATGACATCTGTCAAAAGTCCAACGTTGGCTTCACCCAATCCCTGTTTTCTTGCCGCGACAAACAGTTCTAGAAGATCAGACTGACGAACGTCTGGAAGAACGAAATTTTGTTCATGACTAATCCGAATTTCCCCGTATCCATACTCGTCCGACCACTCTGCGACCGCGTCCATTTGAATGGCGGAGACGTCGCCCGGGGGGACGCCGGTTGTTTTGGTTGAAAGGGTGACGATCGAATATCCTTTTTGTTTATGGGGATCGACATTGTTCGCGACCCACGTATCGAATCGACGATTTTGGAGACGCTGTTCTCCCAACAGAATTTCTTCGTTCTCGATGTTTTCGTAACTAGGTGGTACGAAGTCGTTCTTGACGCGCCGAATTTCCTCTTCTGTCAACGTCCCTGGTCCATTGCGAAGGTGTTCCCACTCGGCATCCACCTTTTCTCGAAAGACCTCGGGCGTCATGGCTCTAACAAGGATTTTGATCCTCGCCTTGTACTTGTTGTCTCGTCGGCCGTAGCGATTGTAGACGCGAAGTATTGCTTCAACGTAAGTCAGAAGATCGTGTTCTTCGAGGCCTTCTCGAATCAAACTACCAATCACAGGTGTACGACCCAAGCCTCCACCGACGTAGATATCCAGGACGGCTTCTTGTGAAGAAATTTTCCGCGCTTCGATGCCGATGTCGTGAACTGCGATCGCTGCCCGATCGCTGCCCGATCCGTTTAGGGCTATTTTGAATTTTCGTGGCAGCCAATCGAATTCGGGGTGGTACGTCGACCATTGGCGCAATAGTTCGCAATAGGGTCGCGCGTCTACTTCCTCGTCAGCGGCTACCCCAGCGAAGTGATCTGTCGTAACGTTGCGAACACAGCTGCCGCTCGTTTGAATTGCGTGCATGCCCACGTCGGCGAGGTCAGCGAGAATATCAGGCACTTCTTCAAGTTCGGGCCAATTGAGTTGAATATTTTGCCGAGTACTAAGGTGCCCGTATCCCTTATCGTAATTCCTTGAAATTTCCGCAATTGTTCTAAGTTGGCTTGAAGATATTGTGCCGTAAGGAACCGCGATACGGAGCATGGGTGCAAGTCGCTGGATATAAAGGCCGTTTCTGAGGCGCAATTGTTGAAATGCTTCGTCGCTGATTTCGCCAGCCAAATAACGCGCCGTCTGCTCGCGATACTGATCAACACGTTCTTGGACAAACTGCTGATCAAATTTGTTGTAACGATACATTCAACGTCCTTATACGACGGTTGGGGACTTTATCAGTCCGGATTTGATCAAGAAACTAATCCGTTTATCTATCGATATAGCCCCATGACCTAGCGTGCAGGCTATATGTCGACCGAAAAACTCAACCATTTGGATACTTCATCGCGCTCTAGCCCCTTACGCAACGCGTAATCATCTAGCTGGTCGTCACCGATTTTACCAACACCAAAATAACGTGATCGAGGGTGGGAAAAATACCAACCGGCAACGGTTGAGGCTGGCCACATTGCATAATTTTCCGTGAGCGAAGCGCCCGTCGTTTCGGTAGCTTTCAGGAGCTGGAACAAGACCGATTTTTCCGAGTGGTCTGGACACGATGGATAGCCTGGGGCCGGGCGGATACCGCGGTAGGTCTCGTCAATAAGCTGAGCGTTGGTCAGTACTTCACCGGCATCGTAACCCCAGAATTCTCTGCGAACGCGTTGGTGAAGATGCTCTGCAAAAGCTTCGACCAACCTATCTGCGAGAGCCTTCAACAAGATTTCGTTGTAGTCGTCTCCTTGGAATCGTTTAAGGGCATCCTCAATTTCCGGGCCGACCGTAACGACGAAGCCGCCGACATAATCATCGAGTGTCATGGGTGCAACGTAATCTGACAGACAAAGACACGTTTCCAACGATGCATTTTGTTGTCGGAGTTGATGTAGCACGACCGACGGTTGGTTGCGCGAAGCGTCGTGCCACAGTTGGATGTCGTCGCCGACTCGATTCGCGGGCCAAAAGCCGATCACACCGTTGGCCGTTAGCCAGGAGCTCTCGACAATTTGGTCTAGCATGGTTTGGGCATCGCGAAAAAGGTCAGTGGCAGCCGCCCCCACTGTAGGGTCTTCAAGAATTTCTGGATATTTCCCAGCCAGTTCCCAAGTGCGGAAGAAAGGTGTCCAGTCGATGTAGTCAACGAGTTGATTCAATGGGTAACTTTCGAACGGTTGAGCTTGTAAGTTTTTTGGTTTCGGAGGTTTATAACTTTCCCAATCCCACTCCAGTCCGCGGTCGCGGGCGAGCGCTAAGGGGTGCTTATCACGGCCACCCTGTTGGGCTGCTTCTCTGCGCGATCGAACGCTGGAGTAGTCTGTACGGACTTCTTCCAAGAATGACTCACGCGTTGTTGGCGAAAGCAACGCTGAGACGACTCCAACACTGCGTGACGCGTCGGTAACGTAGATGGTGGCACCGCTACTGTATGCGGGCTCAATTTTGACCGCCGTATGGGCTTTCGAGGTCGTAGCGCCGCCGATTAGTAAGGGCCAGGTATGTCCGCGCCGCTCCATTTCTTCCGCGACACGAACCATTTCGTTGAGGGATGGGGTGATCAATCCAGAAAGTCCAATGAGATCGGCATCCAAGTCCTCCGCGGTGTCCAATATCTTTTCGGAGGGCACCATAACTCCTAGATCTTCGACGTCGTAGCCGTTGCACTGCAGAACAACACCGACAATGTTCTTGCCGATATCATGAACGTCGCCCTTTACGGTTGCCATGACAATGCGACCTTTGCTCGCTGGAACATCGTCCTTGGCTTGTTCAGCTTCGATGAATGGGACGAGGTGAGCTACAGCTTGTTTCATGACGCGAGCGCTTTTGACTACCTGGGGTAGAAACATCTTTCCAGCACCAAAGAGGTCGCCGACGATATCCATCCCATGCATTAGGGGTCCTTCGATGACTTCGATAGGCCTTGCGCTCAATAATCGTGCTTCTTCAGTATCTTCGACAATGAAACGTGACACTCCGTGCACGAGCGCGTGGGATAACCGTTCCGCGACTGGCTCGTCTCGCCACGCAATATCTTCTTCTGCATCCAAAGAACTTTGCCCGGCAAAGCGGCGAGCAATTTCGATTAGCTTTTCTGTTGCGTTGTTGTTTCGATTTAAGACAGCGTCTTCGACCGCGTCTCGGAGGTCCCCGGGGAGCTCCTGGTAGAGGCCCAGTTGGCCCGCATTTACGATGCCCATACTTAGCCCGGCGTTTATGGCGTGGTACAGAAATACGGTGTGGATAGCTTCTCGAACACGATCGTTTCCTCTGAAAGAAAATGAAACGTTGCTAATTCCCCCCGAGGTGTGACAGTGCGGAAATTCTGATTTGATCCAAGAACATGCTTCGATGAAGTCGACACCATAGTTGCTGTGTTCTTCGATACCGGTCGCGATGGCGAAGACGTTCGGATCGAAGATGATGTCGTCGGGCGGGATACCTACGTCGTTAACCAAGAGTTGGTAACAACGTTGGACGATGTTCTTGCGACGATCTAGCGTATCGGCTTGTCCATTCTCATCGAAGGCCATAACGATTACGGCTGCCCCGTAATCACGACATTTGCGTGCGCGCTCAAGAAATAATTCTTCACCATCTTTGAGGCTGATCGAATTGACGATGCTCTTCCCCTGCACGCAGCGCAGTCCGGTTTCAATAACCTCCCAGTCACTTGAATCGATCATGATGGGGACCCGGGCAATATCGGGCTCGGTCATCACTAAATCGAGGAAGTGCTGCATCGCGGCGGGGCCATCGAGCATGCCTTCATCCATGTTGACGTCGATAATTTGCGCACCACTGGCGACTTGTTGAATCGCCACCTCTAGTGCGTCACTGAACGCCGATGATTTGATGAGTTTGCGAAAACGTGCCGAGCCCGTGACGTTGGTGCGTTCACCAACGTTTACGAAGAGCGAATCGCGGTTGACTGTTGTAGCTTCCAAGCCCGATAGCGTTAAGCCGGGTGGTCGCGGTATTGGTTTGCGCGGCTGAGCACCGGCTAAACAATCGGCAAAGGCTTCGATATGTTCAGGCGTTGTCCCACAACATCCGCCTACTAAATTGACAAGACCCCGATTGACGAAATCCCGGATCGTGCCTGCCATTTGGTCTGGACTTTCGTCGTACTCACCGAATTCATTCGGTAGCCCGGCATTTGGATGAACACTCGTATAGGTCCAGGAGGTTGAGGCCATGGCTTCGACGTAGGGCCGTAACGCCTCCGCTCCCAAGGCACAGTTCAAGCCGACCACCAATGGCTGGGCGTGTGCGACGGAGTGCCAAAACGCCTCGCACGTTTGTCCCGATAGAGTGCGACCACTGGTATAGGTGAAGGTCACAGAGATCATGAGGGGCACCCGTCGGCAACCAGAGGTAAAAGCTTTTTGTATCGCGAAAATGGCGGCTTTTGCATTTAACGTATCGAAGACGGTTTCGATCATTAACAGATCGACACCACCTTCCAGTAAACCAGAGACCGACTCGCTATAATTTTCGACGAGTTCTGGAAATCGGATGCTTCGTGACGCGGGATCCTCGACGTCTGGCGAGATACTTGCGGCACGCGTCGTGGGTCCGAGGACGCCTGCAACGAAACGAGGTTTTGCCGGCGTCGCGTACTCGTCGGCTGCTCGTCGAGCGATGGTCGCAGCCTCAACATTCATCTTGCGGGTTATTTCTTCTAATCCGTAGTCCGCTTGCGAGATTCGGTTGGCCGTGAAGGTGTTTGTCTCGATTATGTCAGCGCCCGCTTTCAGGTACGCGTTGTGAATTTCCTGCACGATGGAAGGTTGCGACAAAGAGAGGACATCGCCATTACCCTGTAGATCGACGGGGTGATCTTTGAATTCCTTTCCCCTGAAATCACTTTCGGCAAGATTGAGCCGCTGCTGCATGGTTCCGGTTGCACCATCCAACAATAGAATGCGTTCGTCGAGCGAAGACTGAAGGATATTCGACATAAGTGGAGGGCTATATTTGGCTCCGCAATACTAGACCAAGTGTATTGGGCCTAGGTTGAAGTATCGTTTCGAAAAGGGTGAGCCGTTGTCATATAGAGCATGAGCAACGATTCGACTATTATACCCGAGTAATTTAGTCGGGATTGGACCACATGGTCGAAATATCGTCGGCAGCGCAGACTTACCTTCGCGAACTGCTATCCAAACAGGATGAACCTTGTGGCATCCGCATTTTCGTTGCTCAGCCGGGTACCGCTAATGCGGAAACGTGCATCGCCTATTGCCGTTTCGGCGAAGAACAAGACGACGACACGCTGTTTGAATATGAAGGATTCACGGCATGGTTCGAGGAAAAAAGTAAGGCGTATCTTGTGGATGCCACCGTGGATTTTCAGGAAGATCGCATGGGCGGTCAGTTGACCATCAAAGCGCCTAATGCCCGGGTTCCGAATGTGGGTCCAGACTCATCGTTGGAAGACAAGATTAACTACGTTTTATATAACGAAATCAATCCGGGCTTGGCCGCCCATGGAGGCGTCGTCTCGCTGGTTGAGATCGTGGAAGAGAGTACGGCCGTTCTTGAATTTGGCGGTGGATGTCAGGGATGTGCAGCCGTCGATATCACGCTAAAACAAGGTGTGGAAACGACGCTACTAGAGCAGGTGCCGGAGCTAGCCGCTGTTCGCGATGTCACCGACCACACGGTGACCGACAACGCTTATTATCAATAGCCTCATTTAGTCGCCGATGTCCGAGATTTCGATCAATTGAGGAATAGCGGTTAGGAAGAGCGCTTTTCGAATCGTCCTGTGGTCTAGCGATTTGACGAGATCTGCGTATCGGCACAACTGGCTGGTATATCGTGTGGTCTGATCTTCGATGAAAATATCAAGTGGCGCATTGGGTACGGCCGTCTTGTAGTCGATCAACCACCGATCGCCACTCGCGTCCACGAACGATCGATCGATCACCACGTTTGTAAATTGAGAGTCGTGATACGTGGTCAACCTCCACTCGGTGTGGCTGTCTAAGTGGTTAGAATCCAGAATCCACGAACCTGCATCGTCCTCAAGGACCGAGTTCAGTTGTTTGTTCGCGTGCTTTAGAACCCAAACCGTCTCATCTTCGTTTAGCCCTAGATAGATCAATCTTTCATGCCAAGGGTCAAGGTTAACGCGGGTGGGCATGGGCGTGTTTGACCCGGCTAGCGATTGAAGTTCCTCGTGTACGAGGTTGCCAAGCGCAACTTCTCTTCGGTCGGTAATCGGTTGATTTACGTCTATTGAGGGCAACGCTCGGAGAGACGATGGAGTTAGTGGAGGTGAGAAGGGTTCGCGCCAGGTGTAGGAGGATTTGAGCCGCTTCAACGGTGTTCGTGACGAAGATGTCGCTGTTGCGGGTTTCACGACGGCTCCTTCGATCGGTTGAAAAGAGATTAAGGGTTGCAATAACGCCATGAAGGAGCCGCGAGGTGGTTTGGAATCGGGCGTTTGGCAACCGAACAGCGACAAAGAATCCCTTGCCCGGGTTGCCGCGACGTACAAAAGGCGATTCAGTTCTTGTGAATCCTTTTCCGCTTCCTCAAATCGCAGCCAGCTGTATAGCGAGTTTGTCTTAGAATCGTTGCGCGTTGCCGCTAATAAAGCATCGGCTTCGGGCCGCCAAAGAAACAGGGGCCTAATGTTGGACTGCGTACCTCGATCAAGCCCCGGGATAATGACGTGATCAAACTCCAGGCCTTTGGCCCGATGAATGGTCATGATCTCGACGTCTACAGAGTCAATGGATGTTGATGAAAATAATCGTTGAGTTTGCTCGAGCAATTGGTCGGCAAAAATCCGGTTGCTTGGTTGATTCTCAAGCGCCTCTAAATAGCAATCAGCACCATCCAAGGACGCTGTTGTCCGATCGTTGTACGCGTCGGCACCACCCATGGCGAGCCAAAAACGCTCGACTCTGGATCGGATCGAACGGCCCGCCGTCGCAACCTTGCGTGCGTCTACAACTCGGTTCAATCGCTCCCGCGCGTCGGGACTTAATGTTGTATCCGCTAACATATCTTCCGCGGACTGGTGGCGAGCTAGGCCCTCTAGATCGCAAAGCGTGATACCAACCAAAGGTGACCGAAAAATCGATAACCAGGCGAGGCGGTTATGCCTGTTCATTAAAGCGAGAGTGATGGCATAGAGGTCTCTTACCACGGGGACGTTTACTAATGGTTCTAAATCGACACCACGCCACCTCAGTTTGGTTCCTTGGAGCGCATCGATAATTGGTGGGAGGACGGTGCGGCTGCGTACGAGGATCGCGATGCTGTCGCCTGGATGTTTTGAGCGTATGGAGACAATACGATCGGCGATGCCATTGGCTTCGCTAGCACGGTCGTTAGCGACAAACGCTTGGACGCTCCCCGGCGCTTTCCGCACGGCATGGGCTACATTAAATGTCACCGACCCTGTCAGCGTGTCTTCGGTCTTGGGGAAAAGCCTGCCAAATACGTCGTTCGCCCAATCAACAAGTGAGGTCGAAGAACGAAAGTTGTTCTTTAGTCGCACGCTTTCCAAAGGAATTGAGGGTAAGCCTTCGTTAAACGTGGATTGATACAGTTTGATGTCAGCATCACGGAAACGATAGATAGATTGCATCGGGTCGCCGACAGCAAAGAACGTATTGCCGTCGCCCGGTTGCCAACTTTGTACCAGACTTGTAAGAAGTTTGTATTGCTCTAACGAAGTATCTTGAAATTCGTCCACCAAGATGTGGAATGTTCGGTAGTCGAGCATTAATGCTAAGTCGGTCGGGATCTCGTTACGAGATAGTGCGTTCCTGGCCGAAATGGTTATTTCCGAGAAGTCGATACGCTGGTGCACACGGAAGACTTCGATGAGTTCGGCCGCAGCCACGGTCAATACGATCGAAAACGTTGATAGCTTCTCGCATTCGTCTACGGGTATTTTTTTATCCGGGATGTGTTGGAGGTTCGCGACGGTCTTGGTCAAGCCGAGATCCGCTAATGACTGCATCACCACGGCGAGTCGTTTCTTCTCGTGTCCCGCGTTGGAGGGAAAACCTTCTCGCACGGTGATGCGCGCGCGAAACGAACGATTTTTCGTGGTCGCGATACGGGAGAAGAAACACCAATCGCGCGGATTCGAAAGATTTGAAAACGGTTGCTCGAGGTTGGAGGCGGAGATTGTGCATAGCTCCTTGATCTCATCCAATACGGTTTGCGGGATGGCAGCTCTGAGCGTAGCGATGGTTCTATCTAAGATACTTTCGATTGCTGACTCGATCAGTTGAATGAACCGTCCTGGATCGTTGCCCATCGAATCTCTAGCGGCGTTCGACACTGGATCAAGCCATTGTTCTCGCCGACTCAGCATGTCGGCCACGAGATTTCGTGCAAGTTCGAAATCATTACCAATCATCGATACAAAACGACTAATGTCTGCGCTCAGAGGGTCTTTATCTTCCGTCTTTTCAAGTAAACGGTCCGCGGCCTCCTGATACAGCCATCGGGCGTCTTCAGCGAACCGATATTCGAGCCCGAAACGTGATGCGAAGGGCTGTTGCTGAATAATGCCGAGGGCGAAACTATCGATTGTCTGTATGCGCAGGCGTTGTGGATTTTCGAGCAAATGCCAGTTGCGCTCGGAAGCACGATCGTGGGCGGGCGCAGCGATCTCCGTTTTAGTTCGCAGTTGGTCGATTACACGTTGTCGCATCTCGGCAGCAGCTTTGCGCGTGAAAGTGATCGCAAGCACGTGTTCGGGTTCCTCGACCAGCGCAAGCAGTTTGAGGTAACGATTGACCAAAAGGGTTGTTTTACCGGAGCCGGCGGGAGCTTGGACGATGACTGAGCGGTTGGGATCGATCGCAATGGACCGGGCGAGACCGTCGTCATTGCGATCACTTGTCGTCATCGAATATCCGACACAGACCTGGGAGGTGACATCGACGGCAAATCGCTTTATCGATCGGATCCACGGCCGCATGGCCGTTGGCGAATGTTGTGGCGGTGTTTTCAAGATTGCTCTTCCACGCGTCGGTGAGAGCCTCGAACGTTTCGAAACCAAAATCCTGACAATTCGATAGACCTTGAGTTTCGTCCTCTCCGACCCCGACTAAGGTCGAGCCGTCTTCCGACAGCTGAATCAGGGCAATGCCTGAAGCATCCTCTACCGTCGACGCGTACAAAGGAAGTTGCGGATCCGAAAGACGCGGTAAACGCCAACCCGCGGTGGATGCTCTACCACTCTTATAGTCGATTATGAGTTGACGACCGTTTTCCATTTCATCGATACGGTCTAGGCGCAGTTCTAGGCGTAATGGTCCGATCCGAACGCTTTTTTCAGTTTCGACTCCGACGACTCGATAGGGCAGCCGTGTTTGTTCAAATCGTAACCAGTGCACGAGAATATCCTCGATACGCCGGTGTTCGTGGCGGAGTACGGCCTCTGAAAGGTTGGGTCTAAATTTCGCCAGTGCGCGATCAATGATGTCACGAAGCAACGCAGGATCGATTGCGTTGACATCGTCTTGGCTTTCGCACGAGTCAAGGGCCGCATGTAAAACGTCGTGTATCAAGGAACCGCGATCCAAAACATCAGGAAATCGATGTGGGTTGCGCGGGTCGGAGAGCATCAGTCGATGCTGCGCCCAAGCCTTAAAGGGACAAACAGACTGATCGCGCAATACCGAGCTACCACCGTAGGTTAGCCGATCTGATGGAATAGTTGTTCCTGTCTCGTCTTTCAGCGTTTCGACGGCATGGCCTGATTGCTGTTGTGCCCAGATATGTCCATGGGCGGCAAGAGTTGGTGTTCGTAGAATTTGGCCTAAAGCGGATTCTTCGAGAACTGGGATCAAGCTGCTCGGAGCACAGATTGCGTCTCCTTCAGACCGTGAATAGCTAAATACAATGCGCGGTGCAGTCGACAGCCATCCGTGGGTTTTTTCCTCGGCTTTGCGAAGCCATTCCTCGGGAGACGCGGAAGGAATGTCGGCGGCCCGCTGGGTTGATATGGGGATGAAAGGATTGGGACGGGTCGGTCCGGGCCAGCTGGTATCGCTGGTATTGGCGACCCATAGCGCGTCAAATCTGAGCTCAGCCGATTCTCCTCGGCTTAGCACTTGAATGTGTGCTGGTGGCGACTGCACGGCGAAGCGCTGGTGTTCGGCAAGGAAGCAAATGGTTCTTACCGCGTCCGACCAGCGTAGGTCACCAAATGGTGCGCTTGATGAGACCGTGTCGATGATTTCCGACAAAGCTTGCGCGGCTTGAAAGTCGTTTGAGTCGGGTTGTTCCCCGGGCCATCCCGCGATATCGAGGACGGACTTTGCCTTCTCAGCCCATGTCCGGGGCGAACTCCTCGTTGGCGACTCGATCAACGCAACGATCTGCTCGCCCCATGGGAGTCTTAAGCGATGAGCAAATTCGGTAAGGTCTAATCGGTGGGGTAGCCACGACGCTAGTCCTTGGGTGGTTTTGACCGAGGGTAGGTATTCTGAACGCTGAAGCTGATCTACGACGCGGAAATTTAACGGTTGAATGGTCCAAAGGAGTAGATCGAGACCATCTCGACATACTGGTTCGTCACTTAATGGTAGTCCGCTCCCAATGTTTGCGATTTGGACTATTTCACCGACGTCAGGGAAAGCGGCTTCGAATTGGCGACGGATAACATCGTATTCTTCGGCCAATTCCTTGACCACGATGCCTATTCGAGCTTCGGGTTGCGCGGACAGCATCTCGCGTGACCAGACGGCGAACGCGGCGCGTTCGTGGTGGGATGTTTCAAAGCTTGTCAGCGTAACGTCGAGCGCGTGATTTTCGGTCGTTGAGTGGTGCTGTATCCGGAATCCGCATTTGATCAGAGCATTGAACAGGGCTTCCTGCGCCGGCGTCCGATCAAGCAGTCCGAATGTGTGCACGGATGTTGGTACCAAGTCTCCTGCTAGCGCGGCGTCCTCTAGGAACCCATACAGTTGCGTCTCAGAGATTGCGTGGTGCTGGTTGAGGAATTTGGTGAGGGCGTCGATCCAACGGTGGAAAAGTCTGCCATTGTCCGTCGTGTCCAGGTCGTTGGATTGGATCTGCCAAAGCCAATATTGGTGCCACGCATCAAGAAAAAGCGAAGTGTGTGCCTCAACGTTGCTGTCCGGCGCGGTGCGCTTCGCAGCCAGCAACAGGTTTTGAGGCGACAAAACCGTTTGGAGACCATCGGAGCCGTTCTTTCGAAACGTTGTAGCGTGGGTTTGTTGAAGCCAATGGCTCATCGACATCACATTAGTCATTGGCCAGGTTGTTAGACCCAGGCCTTTCTGGTGGTGGTCGAAAGCGTATTTGAGTTCGCGGACTTGGCGCTCGCTGGCTGTAACGACCTGATCTTCTTGTAGGGCAGAAAGAAGTTCTGGGTCTAGAGGAATCAGAGGGTTGCGCACAAGAAGAATTCTACACGGACGTCCACACGGACGGCCCTAAAAAAGAGTTAGGTAGGCTGAACTTACCCAACGTTTGCGAGGGATGAACCGGGCTTTACTCTTCGATCAAGAATTTTTTTGCGGCGTTGAGTTCAGCGGCGAGATAGCTTGAGCCCCCGCGATCGGGGTGCATGCGTTGTATCAATCGCCGATGGGCCACCACGATCTCGTCTTGGGTTGCGTTACCAGAGAGCCCCAGAACCTTGAGTGCTCGTTCTCGCGTCATCTCTCTCGAGACGCCGTTGGAATCCCCGGAGGAGGCTCCCAATACATCTGGGTGGTATCGAGCGGCATAAGCTTCTAGAAGTCGGCGTGACTCGGTATCCCGGAGGGCGAGGTAGAGCTCTTTGATTTCGACGGCAGATAAATCCGCGAGCGCGCGTCCCTCATGGCGACCTGAGAGCACCTCGCCGTATATTTCGCCCGACTGGTGATCCAAACTCATCTTGAGCTCCCGCGTACTTGTTTCGGTTTGTTGCGGGCCAGAAGCATTAGCGCCAGGTTGAGCAGTCGACCACATGGACATTAGACGTGCAAGGTAGGGTAGGTAACGAAGGAGAGAGAAACCGCGGCGAAGAAACGGAAGAATTGCGGCGCCGGTCGCTGCAATCCAATGCATCCTGCCGGATCCGGCCAATATGGCGAGGGCGATTACGAGTGTCGTGGCAGACGCTAGAATCTTGGTAGATAGGTTTTTCGGTTGTTTGCCCACCCATAACGACTGCATTAAAAACACGAATGCGATCGTCGCGAGGATGGCCACGACCACTAGTAGAGTCATGGCTTTATCTGTCTAAGCAGATGGCGCCCTTCTACCGTGGTGAGTTGAGAGATCGCGTCTTGACCCTCGGTCGCGTACGCGACCACGGCTCCCAACAGGGCGGCGAGTTCTTTTGCCGACCCAGGAGAAAAGCGGGCATAGGCACCGCGAGAACGTCTCGCTATCTGTTGGAACACTTGTTGCGCGTGCGGATCAAGACCTTCTTGAAAAACGAATAGAGGCAATCGAAAAAGGCCGAGCTCCCCTGCACAGGCGTAAAGTTCCGTGGGAGATTCTTCGCAGCAGTCGCCCACGAATACGACGGCTTCTATTTTTTCCTTGGAAATCTGTCGGCGCGCATGCTGAAGGACTCTGAGGATTTGCGTCCGACCACCCCGACAACGAACGTTCTGCATTTCGTGCAATAAACTCCCTGGTTCTTTGTTCCATGAGGACACGAAAAAATCGTCTAAGCTGTCTCTTATACACATCTGACGCTGCCGACGAATAGAGAGGTGTAGATCTCGGTGGTCGCCGTATCATTA
>CAXDSX010000044.1:0-13658 GCA_963992075.1 uncultured Pseudomonadales bacterium
CCCCCCCCCCCCCCCCCCTTTTTTTTTAATGATACGGCTACAACCGACATCTACACCTCTCTATTCGTCGGCAGCGTCAGATGTGTATAAGAGACAGGTCCCCAGGAACTCATGGCAAAACCCGACGGGGCTTACCGTACGTTTGTCGAGCTCCAAACCACGTCGGAAGAATAACGCCCCGGTTATTGGCTAATCGTTCTCGGTTAGCTGGGACTCAAAATCATCGCCGTATCGCTTGAGCCCGGGGACCTCTAGAGACGGTCGCCGAACGCTTGTAACTACCTTATGCTTCCTAAACACGCAGTTTCTGTTAAAGGGGAGTGAACTAGGAACGTAACTCGCTGGAGCTAGCCGACTACTGGGTTATGACGACCAGCGACATTTACGTCCCCTAATCTGTATCAAACGTGAACGCGTTCTTACTAGTCGCACTCGGATCAACGGCCATCGCCTTTTTGATTCCCGTCATCATGTGGCGTTTCAGTGATAGGACTCCGAAATCAGATCTTGATCCGAACGATTTCATTCGCGCGCGTGCGCTGCCATTCCAGGGAGACGGCCATATTCCCCCGGACCGCGATCGAAACATCGAACAAGATAGTTATGGATTTCGAGCCGTCGTACTGCTTCTCTTCCGCGCCTGGCCGTTCGTTCGACCACAACTGCTTGGCCAATGGCACACGCTGGGCGAAGGAACTAGCGACTCGGTGGCCGATAACGTCACGGGCGAAGGTTATAGCCTTTTCTATGCGCCCTTTTTCGTTACAGCGATTGCGATTGCAGGCCCCTTGCTCGGCTGGATCGATTCAACGCTTAGCTACCCTGACGGCCTGATCTACATAACCGTCACAGGTGTCGTGATCGGGATTTGGCTCCTTGCCTCGCGTATCTTTACTGGAAGGACGGAAGCCCTTATCGCTATCTTTTTAGCGCTGTGTGCATTTTTCAGCATGCTGCTCTGCATTCTTGTGTTAGATGGTGCTCTTCCAGTCGTGTACGGCGCACTGATTACCGCCGCATGCGGCATGGCTTGGATGGTTCAGTTTCGTGTCCATTCAGGCCGCATACAAACGCGAATTCGTTATAACTCCCACCTCACCTACCTATATATCTTGGCGGGTGTCCAAGGATTCGTATCGCTACCCCTTGGGTTGGTCATCGCCGACCTCCTCGCCAATTCCCTGATGTTAGACAATTGTGTTCAACCCGAAGTCGCTACTTCTTGGTTCTTCTCTGCACCCGAAACAAGCTGTGAAGAAACCGATACCTTGAGCGGTGAACAACGGCACGATTTGAAGTGGCAGTGGGTGAAACTTAACCTGCTCATTTGGGCAGTGAATCTACCAATAGGCATGGTCGTGCCCTACTACACCGTCTGGATCATGCAACGAATTAATCAAGATCTACGCTTGGCCCTAGTAGAACGATGGCATCAACTCTCGTTGAACTATCACAGCGGCCACCGTACCGGCGATTCGATCTACCGAATCTATGCCGACAGTGCTCAGGTCACCAGCGTTATCGGCCGACTCGTCGGCTTGATATTGATCTGCTGGTATTGGGTCTATGCACTCTTCTTGCTCTCGTTTTTGAGCCCCATTATGGGAGCCATGGCATTTTCGCTACTCGTTCCCGCCATCCTTCTGGCCCGTTGGGGAATGCCCCGTATGCGAACACGAAGCCTAGTCTATCGGGCTGCAACCTCGGACGTCACGTCTCGTATTCAGGAGGCTTTTGCATCAATCAAACTCATCAAGGCACACAACGCCGAAGATAAAACTCAAGAGGAGATGGAGTCCGATTCGGTAATCGCGATGAACGCTGCGTTTCAAGTCCGGCGCCTGATCGCACTAGTCACCATCCTAATGTTCACGATCGCGTCGGCGTTTCTTTTAGGCGGCGAGTTTTTTATCGCGATCAGCACAAATCTGGGAAACGACATCTTCGCCAAAGAACTGATCGCGGCGATGGCATTCAGTTTCACCGTTTGGAATTTGACGGCGTTTAATTTTGCTCGCGGCAAATTCTTTGAAACCGTCGGTAATGTCCGTGCCTTCATGCGCAACTGGCTTTCTGCCCAAGACATGGCGATGGGTCTTAGTCGTGTGTTCGATATTCTGGATATCGAGCCGGATATCAAAGACGACCCCGACGCGATAACCTTCACTAGCATTAATAGCGAAATTCGTTTTCAGGACGTGAGCTTTCGCTACGAAGAGGATCGTCCAGTACTCGAAGACGTGAGTTTCGTCGCCAAACCCGGCTCCGTTACGGCGATCATTGGACCCACGGGTTCTGGCAAAAGTACCGTGATGTCGCTGCTTCTCCGGCTTTACGATCCGTCTTCCGGCACCATCTCGATCGATGATCGGTCATTAAATCGATATCAAATTGCCTCTCTCAGAGCGAACGTTGCCATTGCGCTGCAGGAAAACGTTCTTTTTGCAATGAGTGTTCGCGACAACATTCGATACGTCGCACCCCAAGCTGACGATGCTCGGATAAACCAAGCGGTGCAAATAGCCTGTATGGATGACTACGTAAACGGTCTACCAAACGGGCTCGATACGGTCCTTGGTGACCGAGGTGGTAAATTGTCGACCGGTCAGCGCCAACGACTCTCGATTGCGCGTGCCGTCGTTCGCGATACCCCCATATTAATACTTGACGAGCCAACGGCATCTTTAGATGCCGCAACCGAACAACGCGTCATGGCAAATTTGTCGGAATGGGGGCAAGACCGCGCGATTTTCCTCATCACCCACCGAATTTCCACCATAAGACGAGCCGACAATATTCTTTATCTCGACGACGGACGGATCATCGAAAGCGGCAATCATCAGGAATTAATGCAACGCGAAGGTGGACGTTACCGGGCATTTGTTGATGCAGAAACCAATTTGTCGCGAATCGGAGCGGCGTAAACGTGGCCGAACCATCAACCCAAGAACACAATCCCAGTAACGAAGAGGACATCTTCGCGTCGTACACAAGGATGGGTTTTCTCGAGACCATGCATGTGCTCGGCCGGGGATGGTTTTACGTCCGCTTCTTCAAAATCCGGTTTGCGATCAAATGGACGTTAACGCTACTTTCCCTGATGTTCCCTGTTTTTGTCCTCCCTTGGGGAACAAAAATCATCATCGATCACGTAGCGCTCGGTCGAGACATCATTGGCGATCCGGGCACGGGTTACCTTGGTTATCCGGTGTGGCTACATCCCCTGCTGGCCATTTTTCAAGGGATGTCGGCTTTCGAAATCATGGCATGGATCGTTGCTATTTCCGTTCTTTTAGTCATCGTTTTTGGCGCGTACTCCGATGCCCAAAACGACACAACAGAAGCCGGGATGGAAGAAGGCATGGATACGGCCACCCAGCAAGAAAACTTGACGCACGGCGGTCATAGTTTCTCGGGCGGTATCGTTGGTTATTACGAATACAAAATGAACTCCAGGTTGACGCAGTCCGTGAACCACCTGATTCGCGCCAAGCTGTTCGAACGCATTAAAGCGTTACCTGTCACCACACTCGACGATCAAAGGATCGGAGACACTATCTATCGGGTCATGTACGACGCGCCTTCGATTAATCAGATCTTTTATGAGGTGATTAACCGACCAACTCTATCTACGGCCGTCTTCAGCGCGGCGATGTACAACATGTGGAGCGCGTATCCACATGTCCCGGCGGTGGTTTGGGCAGCCGCCGCTATCTTCCCTATGTTCATCTTGATCACCGGTCCTTTTTCGTCGGCCATCAGGCGCGTCCAGGAGCGCAGCCGGATAGCAGGTGCATCCACAACCAGCACCATCGAAGAAGGTATGGATAACGTACTAGCCGTCCAAAGTCTCGGCGGAAATCAGAAAGAAAAACAACGTTTCGGAGGCGAGAGCAGTGAATCGTTCAAACGCTTTCGATTTACGGTGTTCGTCGACATTTTGTTGGGAAACGCGCAGGGCCTCGCTCATGCACTGATGAATACGATCGTATTCCTAGTCGTCATCGGGCCAATCATCGACGGGGTGTTAACCCCGGGCGACTACGGCGCACTGTTCTTCTATTTCGGTTGGATGCGGGGTCCGGCAGTCAGCTTTTCCACGTTATGGATTCATCTACAACGTTATGCGCCCGGGATGCGTCGTGTGTTCGCCTTAATGGACCTCCCTCAGGAAGAAGAGATGGGAGACCGCGACCTGCCACCCATCGAAACGGGTATCGAAATACGCGGGGCAGGCCTCGTTTATCCTGACGGCCGACGAGCGCTCAACAACGTCTCGCTAGAAGGAAAGATAGGCCAAATCGTCGCTTTCGTCGGACCCACCGGCGCTGGCAAAACGAGCCTTGCCTACCTGATACCACGCTACCACGTTGCTACCGAAGGTGACGTGTTGGTGGACGGATATAACGTCAAAGAACTCACGATGACGAGCCTCCGCGAACAAATCACCTACGTATTTCAGGAAACGCAATTGTTCTCAACGACCATTTTCGAAAACATCGCATATAACAGTCCCGAAACGACCACAGGCGAGGTTGAAAGGGTTGCTCGCATCGCGGGGATACACGACTTTATCTCGTCGCTTCCGGACGGATACCAAACCACGCTCGGAACGGCCGCGATCAGTAAACTTTCTGTTGGTCAGAAACAACGGATCTCTATCGCACGCGGTCTGCTAAGAAACTCGAAGATTCTCATTCTTGATGAGCCGACATCAGCCCTCGATCCCGAGACCGAACAGTACTTAGTGCGAGCACTCCACGAAGCTGCGAAGGACCGACTCGTCATCATCATTGCACATCGGCTTTCGACGATCGCTCAATCCGATCACATAGTCTTTCTCGACGAAGGCCAAGTCCTTGAGCAGGGTAGCCCGGAAGAGCTCATGGCAAAAAGCGATGGACACTACCGAGAATTCGTCGAATTGCAGACATCGGCAGTGTCCGAATCCTAGAGCACACCCACTGCTAATCAGGCACACTTCTCTCGGAACGGAGGTTCCCCGAGTGTGATGGACGCAGCGGACATTTCAGAAAACCGGATCAGATCCCGAGCGTTACCGATGTTTGGCGATGGACCCGTGCCGGTCGAGCGAGATATGTCCGTGAACGAGGATGAAAGCGGCTTCCTCGACGTTGCCCGGTTGTTATTAAGGTCCTGGCCTTATATCCGACCGCAACTGCTTGGGCGATGGTGGATACCGGGGTCAGGTCTTCAGGACCAGGTCGCCGACGACATCGCGGGCAGCGGCTATCAATTTAAGTACGCACCGTTTCTAGTCCTCGCGATCGCTCTAACGGGGCCCTGGTTTGACTTCGTGCCTCAAACAATTCAGTGGCCGTATAACTTGCTGTACATCCCAGCCATGGCAATGACCTTTTCCATGGGACTCATGGCGTTTGCAGCGGGCAGGGTTCAATTTTGGGGGACCATCGGACTTATTTTGTCTGGTGTCGGAGTAAACGTTGTCGCCAACTTCGTCATCGACGGCTGGCGCGACGGCATCTATGCTGCGGCCATCACCATCGGTTCTATTTTCGGCTGGATGGTGCAATACCGCGCTGGTAACGGTGCTTTCGAATTCCGCATTCGACTGCACGCACATCTGGTTTATTTCTACGCAATCAACTTTATGCAGCGCGGCATCGGATTTGCGCTCGGCCTCATCACCATCGACATGCTCAACCAGAGTTTGCTTCAGGGCGAGCCACTTTCACCCTGGGTCTCAAGCCTAATCGGTGTCCCCGAATGGGCCCAGGGGAACCTCGATGAGCTTTCTATAGAACAGCGCCACGAGCTCAAGTGGACTTACTTTTACATCATTATCGGTGCGTTCTTGATCCAGTGGCCACTCCAGATCATTAACCCCTACTACAACATGTGGATCATGCAACGCATCAACCAGGACTTACGCGTCGCGTTACTGCAAAGATGGCACCAACTCTCGCTCAGTTACCACAGCGATCATCGGACCGGCGACTCGATTTATCGTATCTACCAAGACAGCTCGATGGTTACGAGCGTTGTCGGACAGCTAATCAACCTAACGCAAGTGATGATGAGTTATTACACGTGCGTAGCGCTGGTGAGCTTGCTCAGTCCTTGGATCGCGCTCATGGCGGGAACACTGGTCGTACCTGCGCTACTTTGGGCTCACTGGGCGATGCCACGGGTAAGAACCTTCTCCCTCGTGTACCGCGCAGCCACTTCTGACGTGACCTCCACAATCCAAGAAACCTTCGGTTCAATCAAGGTCATCAAGGCATTCAACAACACGCGACGCGCGCAAAAGCGTTTGGAGGACGATTCGGTGATCGCCTTCAACGCGGCATATCGCGTCAGAAAACTGATCGCGTTTGTCACCATCGTAATGTTTACCATTGCCGCCTCGTTCATGATCGGGGGCGAGTTCCTGATGGCATGGTGGGCGAGTAACTCCGAATCCACGTACGCCACCGACCTCATCTCGGTCGTGGGACTAAGCTGGCTGGTCTGGAACCTGGCGTCATTCACCTGGACCAGGAACAATTTTAGGGAATCCGCCAATGACCTGAGGTCGCTCCTTCGTAATTGGATGACCGCACAAGATATGGCGATGGGACTGCGCCGCGTCTTCGACATTCTCGACATCGACCCCGAGATCACCAACCGGGAGGACGCCATCGCAATGACGGGCTTTCGTCGTGAAATTCGGTTTGAGAACGTTAGTTTCTCCTACGATACAAAGCGTCCCGTACTCGAGGACGTCACGTTTTCAGCAACCCCGGGTTCTGTGACCGCCCTCATTGGTCCGACCGGTTCGGGAAAAAGTACGCTCATGGCACTCCTTCTGCGTTTATTCGATCCGGCCTCGGGCTCCATTTCGATCGATGGGATCGACTTGCGTAACTACGAAATTGCAACGCTACGCCGTCAGATCGCCATCGCTTTGCAAGAGAATGTACTGTTCGGAATGTCCGTCCGAGAAAACATTCGCTACGTCGCGCCAAACGCCAGCGACGCCGAGGTATCTGAAGCCGTTCGAATCGCCGACATGAACGACTACCTGAGCGCACTACCACACGGTTTGGATACCGTTCTTTCTGACCGTGGAGGCAAACTATCCACGGGGCAACGTCAACGTCTCTCGATCGCCAGAGCCGTAGTCCGTGACACACCAATCCTGATTCTGGACGAACCAACAGCAGCGCTTGATGCCGCCACCGAACATCGCGTTATGGAGAATTTATCCGAGTGGGGATCTGCCCAGGGTCGAGCGATCTTCATCATTACCCATCGCATCTCAACGATTCGTCGAGCCGAGAACATCCTGTACCTCGACAGTGGTCGCATCCTCGAAAGCGGGTCTCACGACGTTTTAATGCAGATTGAAAACGGCCGCTATCGCGGATTTGTGGAAACGGAATCCTCTCTTCAATACTCTCCGAGCCCTAGCTAAAAGATGGCCGAAACCGAACCGAGTCGTATTCCGGACACGGGGCTCGACGCACGTTCGAGTGGGATAGATATCCGTACGGATATTGACTACCGAGAAGCGGCCCAAATCATCGCTCGAAGTTTCGAATACATTCGCTTTTTTACGTGGCGATACATCGGAAAGTTCGTTCTTAAATTGGGGTCTTACGCGTTACCTCTCGCGCTCATCCCTTGGCCCGTAAAAATACTGACGGACCATGTCATCCTCGGCAATCCGATCGAAGAGGCAACGGATTATCCAACCTATGTTTGGCCTCTCATCAATGCGCTGCAAGGCAGCTCTACGCTAGAAATCTTATTTTGGTTAGCCGTCATCGGCATCACCCTCGTCGTTCTGATCGGCTCGTACACGACGGGTTACGAGGACGAGACGGAGGCAGGCCTGGCACAAGGTCACGATTACGCCACTCAAGTCGAGAACAAGATACACGGAGGTTACAGCACGGCTGGAGGCATATACGGGTACACGGAATTCAAACTCGACATCCGATTGTTGCAGTCCCTAAACCATACGCTCCGGTCCCAGCTATTTAGCCGAATCGGTGCCTTATCCATGACGCAGCTCGAAGACCAGCGAATCGGGGATTCGATTTATCGAGTCATGTACGACGCTCCGCAGATCAACGAAATATTCTACGAGCTGACCCATACCCCGATTATGTCGACCGTCCTCTATTTTCAGGCAGTCATTACAGTTCTGAACGCGTATCCCAATAACAACGAAATTTTCTGGATGACGCTCGCCGTCTTTCCCATTTGGGTGACGCTATCGAGTCTCTTTTCGCGACCTGTTCGACGGCGCGGGCAAGCAGCGAGGGCGGCGGGAGCGATCACGACGAGCACAATCGAAGAAGGCATGGACAACGTCTTAGCTGTCCAAAGTCTCGGTGGCAACGCCAACGAAAAAGAACACTTTGCGGGCGACAGTGGAGAGTCGTTTAAACGGCACCGGGCGGTCAGCCTGTTGTGGATGTTCATCGGCAGCTTCGGGAGCTTCGTCTCGAGTGCAGTTTACTGGTTATTCCTGGCCTTCATTCTAACCAAGGTGATCGACGGCGAGATGACGCCTGGTGATCTCACCGCCCTACTCGTTTATTTCGGATATCTCAGAGGACCCATGATGTCGCTCTCAATCCTCTGGGTTCGTCTCCAGGATAATGTTGCAGGAATGCGGCGCGTCTTCGCCATGATGGACCTGCCCGCAGAGGACGATCTCGGCTCGATTGATTTACCTACAATTGAAAACGGCGTATCGATCAAACACGCTGGTCTCGTTTATCCGGATGGCCGTCGCGCGCTCGAAGACGTGTCGCTCGAGGCAAAAGTCGGACAAATCATCGCGCTGGTTGGTCCGACGGGCGCGGGGAAAACGAGTCTTGCGTATCTAATCCCACGTTTTCATGTGGCCAGTGAAGGCGATGTGCGCATCGACGGCTACGCTGTCAATCAACTCACGTTACAAAGTCTGCGTAGTCAGATCACTTACGTCTTCCAAGAAACTCAGCTTTTTTCTGATTCGATAATCGACAATATCCGCTACGGAAAGCCCGATGCCACCGTCGAAGAAGTTCAAGCAGTAGCGACAACCGCGGGTATCCACGACTTCATCCAATCGCTCCCGGAGGCATATCAAACCCGACTTGGAAGCGTTACAAGTAGCAAACTGTCGGTTGGTCAAAAACAACGTATTTCGATCGCGCGCGGATTACTGAGGGACTCCAGAATCTTGATTCTTGATGAGCCAACGTCTGCACTCGATCCGGAGACTGAACAGTATCTTGTCGAAGCACTACACGAGGCTGCCAAAGACCGCCTGGTCATCGTGATTGCCCACCGTCTCTCGACCATTGCTCAATCCGATCACATCGTTTTCTTAGACGAGGGACGCGTACTCGAACAAGGCACACCTGCCGAGTTGTTGGCCAAGACCGATGGTCACTATCGACGATTTGTTGAGTTGCAAACAACCACGTGAGTACGACCGTTTCGAGAAGTCAAAAGAGGTTTTCCAGGTGGTCGCTTACATCCCTCCAAACCGTTAGAACCCGCGCTAACCCATCGTCACGTCGATGATCCGGAAATTACTGATTTGGAGCCTATCAATTTCTGCCGCGATCGCAGCGATCGGAGGAAGCTGGGTCTACGCGACCATACGTGACATGAGCGGCGCCGAATACTGGGAATCAAGCATCCAGGCGTTCGAAGCGCAGGATGTCGAATCCCCTCCTCCTGAAGGAGCGGTCCTATTTGTTGGTAGTTCGAGTATCGCGTTCTGGCATTCTCTCAAGAAAGACTTCGCCCCCATTCCGGTCATCAACCGGGGTTTTGGTGGTTCTCAGATGAACCATCTAAATTATTACCGCGACCGAATTGTCGACAAATACAACCCCAAGATCATTGTGGTCTATGAAGGCGACAACGACATCGCTTCCGGGCTAACGGCCGTCGAGGTAATCGAAGACTACGAAGATTTCATCGACTACGTCGGGCGCACGTTGCCCAGCACGAAAGTCTGTTTTATCGCGATCAAGCCGTCGGTGAGACGCGAAGCGCTTTGGCCCAAAATGCTAGAGGTCAACCGAGAAATGCAGCGACGAGCCGAAACAAGGGACAACCTTTGCTTCTTCGATATTGGGCCGCCGATGTTGAATGAGAAAGGTGGCCCAAGACCGGAGCTTTTTACAGCCGACGGCCTGCACCTAAATAGCGAAGGCTACAAGACTTGGGCCTCAACCATACGATCAACGTTATTGGCCATGTGGGCCGGACTGCAGTAAATCCAACCCAAGGCCCTCACTGACGCGTAGCCCTTGAGAAAGGACGAGTTCGTGGATGTGTGGCTCGAAAAGGGTTGATATCAATACCCCCTCGCCTCAAGAAATGTCCCTCGACCGACAATCGGCTAAAAGAATCCACCTCCATCAAATCGCGATAAATACGCTCAACAACGTGTTCGTGAAAACCTTCGTACTCGCGATACGAAACCAAATACGCGAGCAGCGACTCACGTTGAATCGCCCCTCCCTCGTAGGCAATGGCAATCGTTGCGTGATCCGGTTGGCCTGTGACAGGACAAATACTTCGAAACACGTGTGAAAAAACCGACTCCGATCGAGGCGCACCGTTGGTCGTAAGTATTGCCGCACGGGGCTCAAAGGTTTCGATACGGACAGCCAGTTGGTCAAGGCAATCCCCTGTCAATTCTTGGCCCAAATGTTCTTTATCGATGTTCATCAACAAGATGTCGACCGGTGCTCCGCAGACTTCAGATACATCCGTCTTGAGCCGTTCGATCACTTCTTGTTCGTTAGCAAACCGCGTTTGGGCAAACGAGTTTAGATAAAGCTTCAACGATTTACTCTCGACCATATTCTTCGTATCGCAAGGAACAACGATGCGTAGCGTCGCGGCGCAGGGACAATGCTCACTCCCCAACCAACTAAACTCATAACAATTCCAAACATCTTCTCCTATGAAAGGATGGATGTTTTTCAATTCAACAGCGCGGCGCTGATCGTCACGAGAGATGGCTCTGAGGGCGTCGGGACTATATTCCGCCGAAGAGCGGACCGCACGGCCCAACGGTAGGTCCTTTTGACCACTATTCATGAAATCCGACCGAGGAATTGGCGAGATCGAAACTTCAAGTCCGAGCCAAGATTAGTAGGGAAAACAACGCTACCAAGGCAAATACGAACAATAAATAGCGTATACGACAGAATCGACCTCCGTTATTTTTTTGAGAGAATAAAAAAGTACCGCTACCCATTAGGAGGCAACATTGCCAGCAACGATGACCAAAGAGGAAGTCCACGCATTTTTAGATAGTCGACCGGGATGGATTGTCTTTACGAGTATCGGCACCGACGGCTACCCGCACGCCATTCCGCTTGGTTATTTTCGACTCGGCGACAACGTTATCGTCGGAGGGAGACCCGGAACGCAAAAAGCCCTGAATGTTGAACGAAATCCACAAGTCAGCTTAACGCTGGAGTCAGGACGTCAGTGGCAAGAGCTGAAGGGCGTATTGATCCAAGGTTCCGCCATCGTTCACACCGCGGCCGAGGATCTATTGCATTTCGCGAGAGCGGGCGCTACGCGGCGCGGGGTAGATGACGAAGATCTACCGAAATCTGCGCCCAAAGAAGCGATGTACATCGAAATCAGTCCAGAAAAAATCATTTCGTGGGATTACTCCCGGGAAGAATAATGTTGAAGATTCCAGAAAAAGAGTTGGGTTACCTCTTGCGCGCCGGCCGATAACGAAAGTCGCAATAGTCTGCGCCCTGCATTTTCGTTTGGGTCCGCGTAAGCGTCATCCCAATTCGTTTGGCTGCGGCGAAATCCCGGTTGCAGACCAGTAAATGGCCAAATTCTCGCCCCCCCAACTCGTCCATCATCTCCGCATACTGACAACGTCTTACATCCATATCGAAGTGTTCATCACCACTCGCAATGATGTCGTAATCTAGAGCACCGCCTTCCGCAAACATTTTTGCCCCTTCGGCCATTCGACCAAAATCGGGTTGCTTGTCGGAAGCTATTGAATCTTCGCGCGCGCGCGTTCGGCGTTTCAGTGCGTTATTTATTTCATCCGCGCCCAGCAGCGCTTGAAGATCTTTGATCAACGGAACCACATACTCCATCTGAATCTTGACGCGTTCGAAATTCGTTAATTCGGTCATGGATCCCCCCTCCATCTCGTACCTTAGGACCTTTGAATTTTATCCTCCACAGCAAGCCGATCGCTTGTCGACGCTGCTTCCGCCAAGCGGGGCTTTGTCGGAACCGTATGTAGATCAATCAGATCACGCAAATCCTGGTTCTGGTCCGTCATCCATACTTTTCCCGAGCAACGCCGCACTTTCGCAGAAACTTAGGGCGCTTGAAACAGTCACGGGTCTATTTGTGATTCCACAGACAAAGCGGCTCCAACGCTTTTTGCTTTTTCCTTCGAAACATCGTAATAAGGCCTTATTGTCTGGGAGTGCATCCCTGATGCGGTTAATTCATCCACCTCTTATTCTGATTGGTCTAATGACCCTTTCGGCCTGCGGTGGAGGTGGTGAATGATCGGCCGATCTTCCCGCACTATCCTTCTTGCGCTCATGCTCTTGAGTGGGGTTGTGGTCCAGTCGGCCACGCTATCTGAAGTACAAAGCCAAGTTTTCGATGCCTCGTGCACCGGTTGTCACAGCGGCAGTTCTCCGTCACAGGGGCTAAATTTGAGTGAAGGCGCGGCGTACGGCAATACCGTGAATGTCCCGAGTACTGAGGTACCTTCACTCAACCTCGTTGAACCGAACGACGCCGACAATAGCTACCTTATGCAGAAGCTCGAGGGCACGGCTCAAAGTGGCCAGCAGATGCCCTATGGCGGCCCTTATTTGAATAGTACGTTACGCCAGCTCGTTCGCGATTGGATTGATGCGGGCGCACAAAACATCGCGACTGATACGGATGGGGACGGAATTGAGGACGACTCTGATAATTGTGCTTCGGTGGCCAATGCAGACCAACTGGATACTGATTCAGATGGACTCGGCAATGCGTGCGATGACGACGATGATGGGGATGGCGTCGCCGATACCGCGGATGCGTTCCCACTGGACGTAGCCGAAACGCTGGACACCGATAGCGATGGCACTGGCAATAACGAGGACACCGATGACGATGGCGATACCATCGTAGACACCGCTGATGTCTTCCCACTTATTAGTATTGGTGACGAGACCGACACCGATGCGGACGGTGCCCCGAATAGTTGTGATACGAGTTGTCTTGCGACGGGCATGACCGCCGATACGGATGACGATGGCGATACCATCTTAGACACCGCCGATGTTTTCCCACTTATTAGTATTGGTGACGAGACCGACACCGATGCGGACGGTGCCCCGAATACTTGCGACGCAAGTTGTCTTGCTGCGGGTATGACGGCGGATACAGATGACGATGGGGATGGTGTCGCCGATACCACGGATGCGTTCCCGTTGGACGCCTCAGAGCAATCGGATAGCGATGGTGATGGCATGGGCGACAATGCCGACGTCTTTCCTCTCGACGCCACGGAAACTCTCGATACCGATGATGACGGTTTTGGGAATAACGCCGATACAGATGACGATGGTGATGAGGTATCCGACGCTCAGGAAGCCCTCGATGGCACCGATCCCTTAGAC
>CAXDSX010000045.1:0-13279 GCA_963992075.1 uncultured Pseudomonadales bacterium
CATACGAGATCAGCCTCGGTCTCGTGGGCTCGGAGATGTGTATAAGAGACAGGACATGAATATCTTGATCGCCCTCGATCTGCAAAACGCCTCCTGCATGTGAGCCGAGACCATGCTTTGCTATGACATGCGATTGACTGAGACGGATATTAATTGTCTCGGTCTCCATTAGTTGAGCGGCTGCAGCCAGTGCGCGTGGGTACACACTCATGTGGTTTAGCGACTCCTCCGGAGCCTTCTCACCGTTCTGAGTCCATGGCATGGCGCTAAGGCTGTGTGTTTTCTTGGCCACTTCTTTTGAAGGGTGCAACCTTCGAGCCTCGTCAGAGGCCTTTTGAATTAATTCCGGTGACCATAAGCCCTCGACAACCAAGAAACCGTCGTGGCGAAATTGCGCCACCTGGCTTTCGTTCAGCGTTACGTATTGATCGTTACCCTCTTGGCTGAGGTCTTGCGGATACCACCAGTCGGATAGGTTTAAGTGTGCGTATGGGTTTGGTTGGGTATTTCGCGGCATAACTCACCTTATTTTGCGCAGGAATTCGGCGAGGACCGCGCTAAATGCTTCTGATTTCTCAAAATAACTAGAGTGCCCCCATAAATTGAAGGTCACGTGACGGTGAGTGACTCCAGAAAATCCGTCGCAAAAGCTACCAAACGCCGAAGCATTAATCGACCTCCTGGATCGTAATCATCGAGGGTAATCGACGCTTGGCGATACGCTTGGCCACTAACTCGACGTCTTGCATCACTCGCAAGATATTTCCGCCAGCTATCTTTGCAATATCGTCATCGCTGTAGCCGCGCTTTAGCAACTCGACAAAAAGTGCTGGATACTTCGATACATCTTCGAGACCGATGGGTCCTGGCGGCATACCGTCATAATCGGCACCGATGCCGATGTGATCGATCCCCACAACATCGTGAATGTGATCAATGTGGTCGGCTACCTGAGCCAACGTCGGTCTTGGCGCGGGGTTGGCTTGTTGCCATTCGTTTAACCGTCTGCTCGCCTCTTCCTCCGAAAATTCATTCTGCAAGCGCTGACGTTCAGCCATCGCATCGAGGCCATAACGTCTCACTCGCTCAGAAACATAGGATGGATAAAAGGTCACCATCACGACGCCTTGGTTTTCGCTGACAAGCTCCAGGACGTCATCGGGTACATTGCGTGGATGAGGCACTAGGGTAAAGGCAGACGAGTGAGAAAAAATAATCGGTGCTTCGCTCACCCTCATTGCATCACGCATGGTATCGGCCGACGTATGGGATAGATCCACCAACATGCCCAGCCGATTCATTTCACGCACCACGGCTTCCCCAAACAACGTGAGACCGTTATGCCGCGCTATGTCCGTCGCCGAATCGGCCCAACGTAGTCCCTTCGTGTGCGTCAATGTCATGTAGCGTGCGCCTAACTGATACATGCGACGCAATACGGCCAACGAGTCATTGATCGCGTGGCCACCTTCCATCCCAATCAACGAAGCAATTTTCCCGCTG
This sequence comes from uncultured Pseudomonadales bacterium, assembly GCA_963992075.1. Lineage (GTDB taxonomy): Bacteria > Pseudomonadota > Gammaproteobacteria > Pseudomonadales > Azotimanducaceae > UBA11889. The sequence continues at coordinate 1,504 of CAXDSX010000045.1, forward strand.
GCATGAATGCGCCGAATATCCGAAGCCGTATAAGCGAGCTCAAATGTCTTCGGGTAACGGCCAACCAACCGGTGTACGAAGTCGATCTGTTCGATGACTAACTGCGTATGCTCCGACCCGCCACCGTATTCGCTAATTGGCACATACACGGACCAGAACTGACCGCCCACCTGGCCTTTGATTAAACGCGGAATATCGGTGTGTGTCGGACGTTCAACGCGGCTCAAGTCATCCGAGAGATCGAGACGGTCCAGGCGGTTGTTGACACGTCGACGAAACGCCCACGGAATGTCGTTGTGACCGTCGACAAACGGCGTGGTCTTTAGCACCTCGACAACCCGCTGTTCGAACGTTTCAGCGAACACCGGTCCCGCAAGCAAGCACGCCGTACATAGCACCTTGAGCTTCATAGCATCTAGCATGTGGTTACGCGATCACGAGACGAGGTGGGCGTTCAATACGTCCTCGTCGAACTCCACCCCGAGACCGGGACCGGTTGGCGGGACAATGAATCCGTTTTCGAAGACGAGGGGTTCTTTAAATATTTTCTTGTGGAGCGGTCCTTGATTGGCTTCCTGGATAAGAAAATTGGGCGAACAGGTATCGATCTGGATGGCGGCGGCGGCAGCCACGGGACCACAGTACATGTGCGGCGCAATCATGGCGTAATGGGCTTCCGCCATGCTGGCGATCTTCTTTGCTTCCGTGATCCCACCACATTGGCCAACGTCGAGTTGTAAGATTTGTGCTGCTTGTTTTTTGAGTACCTCGGCGAATTCGTATTTCGTGACCAAGCGCTCACCGGTCGCGATGGGAATGCTGGTGTGTGCGGCGACTCGCGCCATCTCATCAACGTTCTCCGGCATCACCGGTTCTTCGAACCAAAATGGGTGATACGGCTCCAAGTAGTTGGCAACACGAATGGCACTGTAGGTAGGCATCTGGCCGTGCGTGCCAATCCCCACCTCGAGTCGATTACCTACCGCGTTACGAATGCTCTCGAAGATCTTGCCCGCGTGCTCGATCTGCGAGAGCGGGATGTCGCGTATCGGATGCAACGGCATAAACGGATCAATCTTGCACGCCGAGTTGCCTTCTTCCAACAGTTGCACCGCAACTTCACCCGCTTTCTCCGGGTGCTTGTCTAGGTCGACGCTCGGCATGTACGCATAGGCACGTAACTTTTCGTGATATTGGCCACCCAACAAGTTGTAGATCGGTTGATTGGCGACCTTGCCCGCGATGTCCCACAACGCCATGTCGATCGCACTGATCACCGGCGTTCCGTATAAACTCGGATGCCGCAGATCGTGATGCGTCCCGTACATCTTGTCCCAGATTAGCTCGATGTTGAGTGGGTTCTGACCCACGACAAATTGCCCGACAAATTCTTCAATGAGATTCACTTGCGATTTAAGGTCGCTAAGCCGATTGGAGTACGAGCTCCCTGCAATGCGCTCGCCGATACCGACGATGCCTTCGTCGGTCAAGAGTTCAAGGAATAAGAAATATTTACCACCGATGTAGGGTTTTTCCGCCTCCACCACGATGGTTTTAACGTCTGTCACTTCCATGAAGAGCTCCCTCGATTCAAATCCGACGCTCGACCTTTCGTCGACATCGCGCCCCATCTCCCTCAATTTATAATATTATATTTTGTTATTTATCAGTACTTTATATTGTTTATCTAGACTAGATATTGCATATAGACGGCCCATTGAAACGTTGAGACGACATCGTCTGCCTGTTCCCTCGCCCCGATGCACGTGACAAGAGATACCATGTATCCGTTGTCTCAAATTGAAAGTTTATATGCAACGAAAATGGGTAATACTGGTGATCTTCGGATTGACGGGTTCGAGTTGCACGGAACAAGCAGCGACAACTCAATCTGAGCGACGAACAGAGGGAAAACGGATGGTCGAACAATCGTTGCAGGGTGTCGAATTTCGTTTCATCGAAACAAACGGGATTCGTATGCGTATCGCGGAGGCGGGGACCGACGGTCCGCTCGTGTTATTTGCTCATGGTTGGCCCGAGTCCTGGTACTCGTGGCGACACCAAATTCCCGCACTCGCTGCCGCCGGCTACCGCGTCGTGGTTCCGGAAATGCGGGGCTACGGACAAACGGATGCACCCGAAAATATCGATGCCTATAACGTCGTTGAACTGGCAGCAGACATGGTCGGTATCCTCGATGCAGTCGGTGTCGATAAAGCGATCATAGTCGGGCATGACTGGGGCGCACCAGTCGCAACCCACAGCGTTCTCCTTCATCCCACCCGTTTTTCCGGTCTGGTGATGATGAGTGTTCCGTACGGTGGCCGAGCAGACAATTCGCCGATGGACGGAATGCGACGAAACTTCGGCGACAACTTCTTCTACATCCTCTACCACAACGAACCGGGTGGCGTAGCGGAGTCCGAATACGATAGCGATCCCCGCGGCCTTCTTAGTCGTTTGTATTTGTCGCCAGATTCACCACGAGAAGATCCCACCATTCAAGACCCTAAACGAGCTGCCGGCGGCTGGATACCACGACTCGGCGCACCCAAGGGTCTGCCCGCATGGCTTTCACAGGAAGATCTCGATTACTACGTCAAGCAATTCGAACATTCCGGTTTTCGCGGTGGTGTCAATTACTACCGCAATATCGAAAGAAATTGGGAAGTTACCGCGCACCTCGCCAACGCAGTCATTGAAGTACCCACACTATTTCTCGCCGGCGAAAGGGATATGGTGATAGCCGGAGCTAGTGCGGCCAACCTTCAAAGCCGCATAGGACAGGTCGCCACCGACCTACGTGACGTCGTGCTCGTTCCGGGTATTGGCCATTGGGTTCAGCAAGAAGCGCCTGACGAAACGAACGGGGCCCTGCTCGACTTTCTCGACAAACTCTAACGCAGGCCGCCACAGCACGCTCGACCGATTCGGTGAGCCAATCAGCCGGCCTCTCGGGTGAATTATCTACTGCTCGGGAGTTTGCAGATTCGTTGCATGCGTGTCGCGCCGAAGCTAGGGTAAATCCATACCAGTTCATCGCCTTCCAAGTACCTCGACACCACGTGAGGACCACCGAAGGCATAGAAATGAAGCTGTTTCTCATGCCACTCAGTGGTAGCACTGGTCCGAACACAAAGACGCAGCGGCCCTAGTCGAAACCGGCCCACGTCATTCGAGGACCCCGACAACTTTCCGTCCCCCGTCATGTCATGGATTAAACCTCCAGCGGTCACCACGACGCGATTGCCACACTGTTCTATTCGTTCAACGTGGCCGACGCGGCCTCCTTCCGTCTGCTGCCATAGGCCGCGGAGGTCATCGGCGCCTTCCATCAAAGGTTCCGTACAACCCTTCAAGATCGGTTGTGGGAACTCTTCGTAGCCACAATTCGGCGTATGTCCTTGCGGAATCTCCGCCGCGGTTAGTCCGGAGCCGTCCAATGCCGGAAGTGCACAATAGTCAAGCGAAGCGGCGTCGCCCTCGAAGACCCACGCCGGCGTTTCATCGAGGGGTCGAGGGTAAAAAAACAACGCAAGAACCAGCAGGACCGGGATTGCAACGACAACCGAAAGAATCCGTCCTACCCGTCGCTTGATTAAGATGGTGCGCATTTGCGCCGAACCTACCACAAAACAATACGACTCAGCGCTCGATCAAAAGACGATCCATAACCGTTCGATTGGACCACTCCCTTGCGAGTACAATCGCTTGAATGGGTTCGCATTACCGCTTGGTTGTCGTCCTTACTCTCATGCAGGGCTGCGGCGTTACCTATCAACTTCCCATCCCACCAAATTCAACGCTCATTGAAGCCGCGAACGAGATTCGTGCCACGCCAACCCGAGAACCCACGACCGTTGCATTGAGCTCCGCTGAGAAACGCATTGGTGATATCGAGCGACGGCTTCAACCGGCGACACGGGAACTGTGCCTCAGCCTAAGAGAACGAGCTCCCGCCGATTGCCGTACGTGGCAGATCAGCATTATCGACGAGGACGAAATAAACGCCTACGCGACAGGTACGAACGATGTCGTCGTCCACCGGGGCGTCATCGAATATGCTCGAAAAGACGACGAAATCGCTCTAGTTGTCGCACACGAACTAAGTCATCACTTACTGAATCATCTCAACGAAAGCGCGGCACGAAATGTTCTGGGATCCCTCATCGGTGCCGCCATCGCCACCACGATCGGTGGCGCATCTTCGGGGAACCGGGATGCCGGTGCCGAAGTCGGAAGCTGGATTGCCAACCAATCGTTTTCGCGCGCCCAAGAAAAAGAGGCCGACATCATGGCCGGCCGCCTTCTATTCAACGCGGGCTACAGCCTTACTCAGGCCCGCTCGCAATTTATCGTGCTAGCCCAACTTGGCGACCGCAAGCGAGTGCGTTCAACCTTTCTCGATACCCACCCCGTGGGTCCGGAAAGACTCGCTCATTGGGACATGGTTATTGCGAGTATCACCTCGAAATAACCCGTTACCCACACCCGAACTCCGCGGCCTTATGCACCCCACTCCTAGTCGACTCGGGTAACGGTGAACACGTCGACCAGCTTTGCCGGTGGGTTCGAGTAGAATTCCGCAAAAAACGAGGCGACCTCGTCGCTCGGGCCAGCATCTTGGAACCGAGCCCAATCGGCCCACGTGTCAAACGACATGAGGTAATGCAGGCGACCCATCTGATCCGTGTTAATCCCCACTGACGCACCGAGTTTCTCATGCAACGGTTGGGCCGTACTTGCAGCTGCCATCATCTCGGCGTTTCGCCCTGGATACGCTTCCCATACGAAGACCTGGTAAACCTTGGACGGTAGCATCGGCGCTACTTGGTTCACCAAATAGTGCGCTTCTAAAGTTCCCGAAGGAGCTGCTTCGACTTGTTGCGCGAAATTCGACCATTCATCACTGGCCTCGAGCTTTTCCTGAAACGCCGCCCAACCGACCCAATTCTTGTACGCGTTCGCATAGTGAAGGCGGCCTCGGCGGTCCGTCGCCACCACGACCTGTCCACCAAGCTTCGCTTGAATGCTCCGCGCTTCCGACGCATGTTGCATCAACTCGGCCGAGCTCCCGGGTATTGGCGCGTACAAGCGTACCTCTAGCACGTCCGCCCACACATAGCTCGATAGAAACGGCAAAAGAAAAAGTAACTTCATTTTCATTGAGATTTATCCCCGATAAGTCATGTCTCGATTTAGGCAGCGACCAGCATCACCCTATACAGTGCGCAAGCGGTCCCACACGAGGCCCCATATTAACCATCGATTAAAGGATTAGCCCAATACGAAACATCTCGATCGCGCGAACTCCCTATAATCGGCAGGTTGAACCAACCCGACTTTTCCACAAGCGAGGTGCGGATGAAAATCACGGACATCACCAATACCCCCCTGACCACGGGTAAGGGTTTATTACGCATCCTGACAGACACCGGAGTGGAAGGATGGGCCGAAGCCCCCGGCCACAACGGCAAGGTGTTCGACGCATATCTGGAAACCGTAATAAAACCGGTCCTCCTGGGCGAAGATCCAAGACCCATCCACCGTCATTGGGACACCCTCGCACTTGGCCGCGAAGAACGGATGTACAAACTCCCCGGATGGGTCGTCGGCACCATCGACGTGGCCCTCTGGGACCTGCTGGGAAAGGAACTAGGTCTCCCCGTCTACACGTTGATGGGAGGTGCTGCGCGAACATCGGTGCCGCTTTATTGGAGCACTGGGTCGGGCTGGCGAATGCAGCCAAAAGAGATGCTACAACTCGTCAAAGAAGGTTGGTCGATGGGATTTCGCGCCTTTAAGATCCGCATGGATTGGCGCGGTTGGCGACAAGATGCCGACCCAAATAAGGACTTCCAATTGTTCGAATCAGTCCGGGAATTTCTACCCGCCGACGTGTACCTTGGTTTTGATGCAAACAACGGCTACTCCGTATCCACGGCGATTCAGCAGGGGCGCCGTTTCGAAGCATTAGGAATCGATCATTTCGAGGAACCCATTCCACACAACGACTTGGCAGGGTTACGACAAGTCGCCGACGCGTTGGACGTCGCCGTATCGGCAGGCGAGCAAGACGCGTTTCGCTGGTGGTTCCAGCAACTGATCGACCTAGGCAACCCAGACATCCTGCAACCCGATATTCTTAATGCCGGCGGTCCAACCGAGGTTAAACGCATCTACGACATGGCGACAACGCTCGACAAGCCCGTCATGCCCCACAGTCCACAAGCCGGCATCAATTCGATGGCGTCACTACACGCCTATGTCACGGTTCAAAATGCGACCCGGCCACACGAATTTTCCACCGAGTTCTCAGGACCTTTAGACGATGTCGCGGAGCTATACGGCGACGGCGTTCTGCCCGAGGACGGCCACATGAAGCTATCAGACCGTCCCGGACTCGGCATTGATCTCAATGAAGCTGCCGTGGCACGTTTGACCTACAAATAGCGAGGCTCCTGATGAAAATCGTCGATATCAAACCCTACATTATCGCCACGCCACGGCCCCATCGCGGCGGCCGTTATTGGACACTCATTAAACTCACCACCGATACCGGCATTGAGGGAATTGGCGAAGCCTACAAGGTGCCCTTTCATCCCCTCACGGTGGCGCGCCTAATGGAAGATATTGGTGAAACCTACGTGATCGATCAGGATCCCTTTCAAATTGAAAGGCTCTGGCGGACCGTGTACTACGGGGACGGACACGAATCCCACGACCACCACCAACACCCAGACCACACCGTGATGGGTGTGCTCAGCGCTATTGAAATGGCGTGCTGGGACATCATCGGTAAAGCTCTCGACCAACCCATCTACAACCTCCTCGGGGGTCGCTACCACGAGCGACTACGTTCGTATACCTATCTCTATTCTGCCGATGGCACCTCGGATCGTCGCTCGCCCCATACCACCCCCGAACTCGCTGGCGAGCGCGCGGCCGCTTATCTAGAGGAAGGTTTTACGGCAGTCAAATTTGACCCCCTAATCGACGTGATGGGGAACGAGGATCCAAGGGAACCGCCGCTTGATCGATTAGACAATGCCGAAGCCGTGGTTCGAAGCGTACGCGAAGCGCTCGGCGGCCGGGGCGACATTCTTATTGGAACGCATGGTCAATCGACCACTTCCGGAACCATTCGCTTTGCCAGGCGCATCGAAAAATACGATCCGCTTTGGTTCGAAGAGCCCGTACCGCCCGAAAACCGAGACGAGATGGCGCGAGTCGCGTCCTCGACGACCATTCCTATAGCGACCGGCGAGCGGTTAGCGACCAAATTCGAGTTCCGTGAACTGCTTGAAAAACAGGCCGCCACCATTCTCCAAATGGCGTTGGGAAGGGTCGGTGGCATTCTAGAAGCCAAGAAAATAGCCGCCATGGCCGAAGCGTACTATGCCCAAATCGCGCCACACCTGTATTGCGGACCCATCGAAGCCGCAGCAAATATTCAAATCGATACCTGTAGCCCAAACTTCCTCATCCAAGAAAGTATTGGCCGATTTGACGGCTTTCATGCAGATATCCTGAAATCCCCCATCGAGTGGGAGGACGGCTACATCATTCCTCCCGATGGGCCTGGTTTGGGTGTCGAGCTAAACGAAGAAGTCGCAGCCCAACATCTCTATAAGGAACCCAATGCGAATACTCATCACGAATGACGACGGGATTCAAAGTCCTGGGATCCAGGAACTCTCACGTCACGTTGAGACCGCCGGATACGAGGTCATCGTGGTCGCACCCGATCACGATGCGTCGGGTACCGGAACCTCTTTGGGACGTATTTCGTCCGACGAGCCCGTACACGTTTCCCGACAGTCGATCCCCGGATTGCGTGCTGACGCCTATGCCATCTCGGGATCGCCAGCACTTTGCGTAGTGACCGGATACCTCGAAGCCTTCGGCCCTGCCCCCGACCTCGTGATTTCAGGTATTAACGCAGGACTCAATACGGGTCGTTCAACACTTCACAGCGGAACCGTAGGTGCAGTGCTGGCGGCTCAAAATTTTGGGATCCAAGGATTAGCGGTCAGCCTAGAAGGTGCCACCGAATGGCAGTGGAAAACGGCAGCACAAATTGCGGTCGAGGTATTGCCGTTTATCGCGGCCGGTCCCAGCCGCAGCGCTTTCAACATCAACGTCCCTGGCCTTCCGAGGCAAGACGTCATCGGCATTCGATGGGCGCGACTCGCAAAACTTGGCTCGGTGCGCAGTGCAATTTCATCGATCGGCACCGACCAACTCGACTTCCACCTCGTCGAGACCGGTTACCTCCCCGACGAAAGCACAGATCTAGGCGCCGTTCGAGCAGGATACGCATCGATCACTTCGCTTCATGGAGCTGTTGAAGTCTGGAACGACAACGCGACGGCCGGTGAACCCTTCGAGGCCTCTTGCATTTTGCCCGGAGCGGCGACCGGCGACACGTTATCCCCGCCTCGTTCAGTATTCGAAAACTCCTGACTACGTCCGAAAGCTCTTAGCAAAGAAACTGCTGCATCAAGACCAACTTTGCTTGGGTTATGCTCCTCGATCCCTGCTGAATAAAGATTTTCGAGCCATGGCCATTGGACAAGTGACGCCCATCTTTCGCATATTTGACGAGACGAAGGCGCGAGAGTTCTATCTCGAATTTCTTGGCTTCAAAGTCAAATTCGAACATCGGTTTGAAGAAAATTTCCCTCTCTATATGGCGATCGAACGAGACGATTGCGAACTCCATCTTTCCGAGCACCATGGCGACGCAACGCCTGGCTCATCGGTAAGAATCGAAACGACGTCGGTGGAGCGGTTTCAAAACGAATTGGCCAATAAACACTACAAGTACAATCGACCGAGCATCGACAAACAGCCATGGGGAGCGGAAACATCCGTGGTCGATCCATTCGGCAATCGGTTAACATTTTACGAGCGTGAGTAACCGGTCGGAGCAGGAAACAGCGTCGTGAAAAACATCGTCCTTCTGATCACCGATACGTTTCGCTACGACAACCTGAGCGATCGAGCGCGACGACCAATTCGAACCCCCGCACTCGACGCGTTCAGTCAACAGCGGGGAACGAGTATCGAGGGCTTTCACACCGGTAGCTTCCCCACGATTCCGCACCGGACGGACGTTGCATCGGGAAAACTCGTCTGGCCACACTTCCCTTGGCAACCTATCGATCTCAGCAGCCGGAACCACGTCGCCCGATTGCTCGGGAAACAGGGTTATATCTCGCAGTTAATCTGCGATTGCCCACACCTTTTCAACGCCCGATTCCAACAATCATTCACCGCTGCTTTTCAACATCGAGGGCAGGAAGGTGACAAGCATTTGCTCCACCTAAACGATGAAATCCCAGTTGTCATGCCCCACGAGAAGACCCGACAGGTGCCGAGTTTTCAAGGGAGCACCCTGGCTGACGCTCACCGTTGGATCAATCGAAACGTCGTCACGGAAGCGGGCACGTTTAGCGCACGCACCGCGGCGACGACGGTGCAATGGCTTGAAGAGAACTATCGGGCGAGTCCGTTTTTCTTGTGGGTCGACTTTTTCGATCCTCACGAACCATGGGACGCGCCTGAATACCTCGTTAAACGCTATGACCCAGAATACGACGGGACCCCGATGATCCACTGCAACTACGGACCCGCAACCGACTACACCGACGCTGAACTCCATAATCTATGGGCGCACTACGCCGCCGAAGCAGAATTAGTCGACCGACACTTGGGAAGTGTGTTGCAGAAGATCGATGATCTCGAGCTTTGGGACGATACCATCGTGGTCATCACCAGCGACCACGGCACTAGCATCGGCGAACACAATCGCACCGGCAAGAGCAATATCTGTGAACACGACCAGCGCTTTTGGCCCATCTACCCAGAAGTCAGCCACGTGCCGTTTCTTATCGGCGGAGGAGAAATTCCACAAGGCGCAAGTCTGGAACTGCTTGCACAACCCATCGATATCCTTCCAACAGTGGCCGAGTTAGCCGGCGTTGGCCTTGAACCAAGGCAACCAATTGAAGGCATCAGCTTCGCGTCCTGCCTTCGCAACGAGAAGGAAAGTCATCGAAAGCTTTCAGTCACCGGCGGCTTCATCAAACCTACAGCCGAGGGAACCGTACCTCCAGAAAGCACCACTCCTTGGATTACGGACGGGCGTTGGGGTTTCGCACCGGTCGGCCACGATGGGTCCGAAGAACTGTTTGATTTGTCCGCGGACCCGTTGACCGAACACAACATCGCTAACGATCACCCCGAGATTACGGCGTTGCTTTTCGACGGCTTCATCGATCACTTGCAGTCACATGGCGCTGGCGAGGAGCTCGTCCAATGTTGGACGAAACGGTAAACGAGCTCGTCTAGTTGGTACGACCCGTGGTGCCTTGACGCTCGACACTGAACTCTTTACTCCAGCGTTCTTCTATATCTCGTCGCCATGCTTCAGCCGCATCACGCAACTCATTCACCATGTCTGGGTAATCACCGATTCGATTGATCGACTCTCCTGGATCAATCTCCAAATTAGCCAGAAAGACCGTATCAACGTCCGCGACTCCTTCCACGAGCTCACCATTGAGCACGAGCTTCCACGGGCCCCTCCGGATGCTCGTTTGGTTACCCATCTCCCAAAAGAGGTCTCTATCAATTGGCGGCTCCGATCCGGATAGGTAAGCCGCTTGCGAGACCCCGTCCAACTCCATACCACCAACGTCTATGTCCAACCAATCACATAACGTCGGTAGGACATCGACGGAACAAAACGGCGTTTCAATCTCCTGACCCCCTGGCACGACACCTGGGAAGTGCACGATTCCGGGAACCCTCACGCCGCCTTCAAACAAACTAAATTTATGCCCCTTCAATGCACCCGACTGACCCCCATAATACGGATCTTGGTTGCCATCCAGCCAGTTACGACTTTCGCGCGAGGGCCCGTTATCCGAAGTAAAAAAAGTACACGTTGAGTCGGATAGACCCTGTCGTTCAAGCTCAGCTTGTATCGCACCAATGCCGTCGTCAACCGCGCTAATCATGGCCGCCATCACCTGACGATCCCACGGCAGATGATCGAACCGATCCATGTATTCCTTCGGCGCATGCATCGGATAGTGCGGAGCGTTGTAAGGTACATACAGGAAAAACGGCGCGTCGTCGGCGCACGCTCGTCGAATGGCGGCGACTGCTCGCTGCGTAATCACCTCGGTGAGGTATTCGCCGTTTCGCCAAACTTCCTGGTTGTTGTCCCACAAATCGTGGGTCGGGTTAAGCGCTGGTCCAGGCCTGTTCATGCCCCAATAAAAAATGTGACTGTAAAAATCAACGCATCCAGCTAGGAAACCAAACCAATCATCGAAACCGTGATCATGCGGACGACAACCGTCCGCCAGACCAAGATGCCACTTACCACTCATGATGGTTCGGTATTTCGATCGTTGGAGCAACCGGGGTAGCGAAGGTACGTGAGCGGGCATTCCTGTGGCGGTACGGTGACCGGCCAGTATCGAGCGAACCCCCGCATTACCGGGATATCGCCCCGTCAATAGTGCTGCTCGCGACGGTGAGCATACGGGTGAGTTTGAATACCAACACGAAAAACGGGCGCCATCGTTTGCCAACCGATCGAGGTGTGGCGTTCTGAAATCCGTCGCTCCCATGCAACTCAAGTCGCCGTACCCTTGATCATCGGTCATGATCAATATGACGTTTTTCACTGTCTCTTATACACATCTGACGCTGCCGACGAATAGAGAGGTGTAGATCTCGGTGGTCGCCGTATCATTAA